>NZ_JBFAXX010000017.1:0-138358 GCF_040680995.1 Kitasatospora sp. NPDC051914 | reverse complement strand
TTTCCCCATAAAAATAATCAACCCCCCCCCCCCCTCCGGGGGCCGCCCCCCCCCCCGCCCCGGGGGGCGCCCGGGCCGCCCCCCCGGCCGGGCCGCCGGCTTTCGCGGGACCGGACGACCGGGAACGGGGGTCCGCCGACCGGTGGTGCCGCCGGCCTCCGGACCTGCCGGTCTCCCGGTGGAACACCGCGGGGCGGCCCCTCCTCCGAGGAGGAGGGGCCGCCCCGCGGGCGTCGGGAGGTGTGCGCCGGGTGTCAGTGGTGGTCGCGGCTGCCCAGGTGGTGGACCTGGACCATGTTGGTGTTGCCGGGGATGCCGGGGGGCGAGCCGGCGGTGACGATCACGGTGTCGCCCTCGGTGAGGCGGTTCATCCGCAGCAGCTCGCGGTCGACCTGCTGCACCATCTCGTCGGTGGTCTCGACCTGCTCGGTCACGTACGCCTCGACGCCCCAGCTCAGCGAGAGCTGGGCGCGGGTGGAGGCGTCCGGGGTGAACGCGATCACCGGGATCGGCGAGCGGTAGCGGGACAGCCGGCGGGCGGTGTCGCCGGACTTGGTGAACGCGACCAGCGCCTTGCCGTTGAGGAAGTCGCCCAGCTCGCACGCGGCGCGGGCGATGGAGCCGCCCTGGGTGCGCGGCTTGCGGCCCGGGTTCAGCGGCTGGAGGCCCTGCGAGAGCAGCTCCTCCTCGGCCTTCTCGGCGATCCGGCTCATGGTCTTGACCGTCTCGACCGGGTACTTGCCCACGCTGGACTCGGCGGACAGCATGACCGCGTCCGCACCGTCGAGGATGGCGTTGGCGACGTCCGAGACCTCGGCGCGGGTCGGGCGCGAGGCGTGGATCATCGACTCCATCATCTGGGTGGCGACGATGACCGGCTTGGCGTTGCGGCGGCAGAGCGTGATCAGTTGCTTCTGCACCAGCGGCACCCGCTCCAGCGGGTACTCGACGGCGAGGTCGCCGCGGGCGACCATGACGGCGTCAAAGGCGAGGACGATCTCCTCCATGGCCTCGACGGCCTGCGGCTTCTCGATCTTGGCGATGACCGGGACGCGGATGCCGACCTCGTCCATCACCTTGTGGACGTCGTCGATGTCGGCGGCGTTGCGGACGAAGGACAGCGCGACCATGTCGACGCCCAGCTGGAGGGCGAACCGCAGGTCGTCCTTGTCCTTCTCGGAGAGGGCGGGCACGTTGACGGCCGCGCCGGGCAGGTTGATGCCCTTGTTGTTCGAGAGCACGCCGCCCTCGACCACCACGGTCTTCACCCGCGGGCCGTCGACGCTGACGACCTCCAGGGCGATGACGCCGTCGTTGATCAGGATCGGGTCGCCGGGCTTCACGTCGCCGGGCAGGCCCTTGTAGGTGGTGCCGCAGATGTGCTGGTCCCCGGGCACATCCTCGGTGGTGATGGTGAAGGTGTCGCCGTTGTCGACGGTCACCGGTCCGTTGGCGAAGGTGGCCAGCCGGATCTTCGGGCCCTGCAGGTCGGCCAGCACACCGATGGTGCGGCCGGTGTCCTCGGACACCTGGCGGACCTTGCGGTACCGCTCCTCGTGCTCCGGGTGGGAGCCGTGGCTCATGTTGAGTCGGGCGACGTTCATGCCCGCTTCGACGATGGCCTTCAGCTGTTCGTAGGAGTCCGTGGCCGGACCCAGGGTGCAGACAATTTTCGCTCGGCGCATATCCGTCAGTCTATCCGTTCGAGTTATCGGTGCATTGCGTCCGAATCGGGAGGAATCGCCAACGAACCATCCCGAGGGGTGGGACGCTGACGGGTTGTCATCTCAAATGCTGTCGTGCACTAGGGCAAAGGCCTGCCTGGCGATCTCCAGCTCCTCGTCGGTGGGCACCACCGCGACCGTCACCCGGGAGAGTGCCGGCGAGATCACCCGGGCCGCACCGGAGCGCACCGCGTTCAGCGCCGGGTCCACCTCGATGCCCAGCGCCGACAGCCCCGCGCAGGCCGCCTCCCGGACGGGCGCCGCGTTCTCGCCCACCCCCGCGGTGAAGGCGATCGCGTCCACCCGGCCCAGCACCGCGAAGTACGCGCCGATGTACTTGCGCAGCCGGTGCACGTACGTGTCGAAGGCCAGCCGGGCCTCCTCGTCGCCCTCGCCGGCCCGGCGCAGCACCTCGCGCATGTCGTTGTCCCCGCACAGGCCGAGCAGGCCGCTGCGGCGGTTCAGCAGGTCGTCGATCTCATCGATCGTCAGGCCGCCCACCCGGTGCAGGTGGAAGACCAGCCCGGGGTCCGCGTCACCGGAACGGGTGCCCATCACCAGGCCCTCCAGCGGCGTCAGCCCCATGGACGTCTCCACGCAGACCCCGCCGGCCACCGCCGAGGCGGACGCGCCGTTGCCCAGGTGCAGCACGATCACGTTCAGCTCGGCCGGGTCGCGGCCGAGCAGCCGGGCGGTCGCCCGCGAGACGTACTGGTGCGAGGTGCCGTGGAAGCCGTACCGGCGCACCCGGTGCTCGTCGGCCGTCTTCCGGTCGATCGCGTAGCGGGCCGCGGCCTCCGGGACGGTCGCGTGGAAGGCGGTGTCGAAGACGGCGACCTGCGGCAGGTCCGGCCGCAGCCCGCGGGCCACCTCGATGCCGATGATGTTGGCCGGGTTGTGCAGCGGCGCGACCGGGATCAGCCGGCGGATCTCGGCGACCACCTCGTCGGTGATCAGCGTCGGCGCGGTGAACCGCTGCCCGCCGTGGACGACCCGGTGCCCGATCGCGGCGATCTCGGGCGAGTCCAGGCCCAGGCCGTCGGCCGCCAGCTCCTCGGCGACGGCCGCCAGGGCCGCGGTGTGGTCGGCGAACACCTCCAGCCGCTCGCGCCGCTCCCCGGCGGCCGGGGTGTGCACCAGCCGGCCGTTCGCCTCGCCGATCCGCTCGACCAGCCCGGCCGCCGGGCGGGAGCCGTCCAGCATGTCGATCAGCTGGTACTTCACGGAGGAGGACCCCGCGTTCAGGACGAGGACCAGAGTCCCTTCGGTCACTGTTCGGCTCCTTCGGCGGGGCGCTGCGACTGGATGGCGGTGATCGCGACGGTGTTGACGATGTCCTCGACGAGGGCGCCGCGCGACAGGTCGTTGACCGGCTTGCGCAGGCCCTGCAGCACCGGCCCGACCGCCACCGCGCCCGCCGAGCGCTGCACCGCCTTGTACGTGTTGTTGCCGGTGTTGAGGTCCGGGAAGACCAGCACGGTGGCCCGGCCCGCCACCGTGGAGCCCGGCAGCTTGGTCGCGGCGACCAGCGGGTCGACCGCGGCGTCGTACTGGATCGGGCCCTCCACCAGGATGTCCGGCCGCTCCCGGCGGACGATCTCCGTCGCCTCCCGGACCTTGTCCACATTCGCGCCCGAACCGGAGGTGCCGGTGGAGTACGAGAGCATCGCCACCCGCGGCTCCACCCCGAACTGGGCGGCCGTCTCCGCGGACTGGATCGCGATGTCGGCCAGCTGCTGGGCGTCCGGGTCCGGGTTGACCGCGCAGTCGCCGTACACCAGCACCCGGTCCGCCAGGCACATGAAGAACACCGAGGAGACGATCGCCGCCCCCGGGGACGTCTTGATCACCTCGAACGCCGGGCGGATCGTCGCCGCGGTGGAGTGCACCGCCCCGGAGACCATGCCGTCGGCCAGCCCCTCCTGCACCATCAGCGTGCCGAAGTACGAGACGTCGGTGACCACGTCCAGTGCCCGTTCCACCGTCATGCCCCTGTGCGCGCGCAGCTTCGCGTACAGCTCGCCGAAGCCCTCCCGCAGCGGGCTGGTGGCCGGGTCGACGATCCGCAGCCGGGACCGGTCGGCGGCCTCCTCGGGGTGCGGCAGCTCGATGCCGAGCGAGGCCGCCCGGCGGAGCACCGCATCGGGCTCGCCCAGCAGGGTGAGATCGCAGATGTTGCGGCGCAGCAGCACCTCGGCGGCCCGCAGCACTCGCTCCTCGGTGCCCTCCGGCAGCACGATGTGCCGGCGCTGCGAGCGGGCCCGTTCCAGCAGCGCGTGCTCGAACATCATCGGGGTGACCCGCTCGGACCGGCCGAGCTCTATTCGCTTGGTCAACTCGGCGGTGTCCACGTGGAGTTCGAACAGGCCGAGGGCTATCTCGGCCTTCCGCTGGCTGTCCGGCCCGATCCGGCCCTCCAGATGGGTGAGCGCCGCCGCGGTCAGCCAGCTGCCCTCCGGCACCACCGCGACCGGCGTGCCCGGCGCGAGCCGGGAGGCGAGCGCCATCACGTTCGGCCCGGGATGCTGCCCGAGGGTGAGCAGTACGCCGGCGATCGGCGGCGCCCCCGCCGCGTGCGCCGCCAGCGCACCGATCAGCAGGTCCGCCCGGTCGCCCGGGGTGACCACCAGGGCGCCCTCGGTCAGCGCGTCCAGGAACGTCGGCAGCATCGCGCCGCCGAACACGAAGGAGCGCACGTCCCGGGCCAGGCCCGCCGCGTCGCCCAGCAGCACCTCCGCACCGGTCGCCTCGGCCAGCTGCGCCACGGTCGGCGCCGACAGCGCCGGCTCCTCGGGGATCACGTGGACGGGCACCGGCAGCTTCTCGGTCAGCGTGCGCTGGATCTGCTGCTTGGCAGAGGGGGCCACCCGGTTGGCGATCATCGCCAGGGTCGAGCAGCCGAGGTCGGTGTACGCCCGGTGCGCGTTGCGGACCTCGGCGACCACCGCGTGCGCGTCCTCGTCCTGGCCGCCGACCACGGGCAGCACCCAGGCGCCGAACTCGTTGGCGAGCCGGGCGTTGAAGGCCAGCTCGTCCGGGATGTTGGTGCCGGCGAAGTCGGTGCCGAGCACCAGCACCGCCTGGCAGCGCCGCTCCACCGACCGGAAGCGGTCGACCAGCACCGACACCAGCTCGTCCTGGCCCTGCGCGGCCTGCAGGGCGGCGGCCTCCTCGTAGCCGAGGCCGTACAGGTCCGCCACCGGCAGGTCGACCCGGTAGCGGGCGCGGAGCAGCTCGACGACGTGGTCGGAGCCGGCCTCGCCGGGGGCGCCCGTGTGCACCAGCGGGCGGAACACGCCGACCGTGTCCACCTGGCGGGTGAGCAGTTCCATGACCCCGAGTTCGACGACCTGCCGGCCGTCCCCCCGGCCGATACCGGTCACGTACACGCTGCGCGCCACGCGGCTCACTCCGTCCTGCCGTCCGGGAAGCGGTCAATGTTGACCTTACCCGGGCACATGTGGTGGCAGTGACTCGCCCGCTCGCCTCCGGGCCCTCCTGATCCGGCGCCGACACTCTCCCCCAGCCTGACGGCTGGGAGGTGCCCCCATGCTCCGTCGCTGCGCTCCCTCGCTCCTCGCTTTCGGCACCGGCGGGCCCTTCGGCTCGGGGCGGGGCGCCCCCTGCGCCTCGGCGTACGAAGGGCCGCCCCGGAGGTGTCCGGGGCGGCCCTGGGCGGGTACTGCTGCCTTCAGCTGGGGCGGAGCCACACGGTGGAGAGTGGCGGAAGGACCAGTTCGGCGCTGCGGTCCTGGCCGTTCCAGCCGGTGGCCTCGGCCTTGACCGGGTGGGAGTTGCCGGTGCCGCTGCCGCCGTACTCCTCGGCGTCGGTGTTCAGCGCCTCCTCCCACAGCTGGTCGGTGCCGGGCAGCGCCGGCAGGCCGACCCGGAAGCCGTGCCGGACCACCGGGGAGAAGTTGCAGACCGCGACCAGCGGGGTGCCGTCGGCCGCGTACCGGACGAAGGAGAGCACGTTGTCGTCGGCCGCGCCGCCGTCCAGCCAGCGGAAGCCGTCCGGGGTGGTGTCCTGCTCCCACAGCGCCGGGGTGTCCCGGTAGGTGCGGTTGAGGTCGCCCACCAGCCGCTGCACGCCGAGGTGCTCGGCGGAGGCCGGCCAGTCGTCGCCGAGCACCCACCACTGCGGGCCGTGCTCGTGGTCCCACTCGGCGCCCTGGGCGAACTCCTGGCCCATGAAGAGCAGCTGCTTGCCGGGGTGGGCCCACATGAAGCCGAGGTACGCCCGGTGGTTGGCGCGCTGCTGCCACCAGTCGCCGGGCATCTTGGAGACCAGCGCCTGCTTGCCGTGCACCACCTCGTCGTGCGAGATCGGCAGGATGTAGTTCTCCGAGTAGGCGTACACCATCGAGAAGGTCATCTCGTTGTGGTGGTACTTGCGGTGCACCGGGTCCTTGGACATGTACACCAGCGAGTCGTGCATCCAGCCCATGTTCCACTTGAGGCCGAAGCCGAGGCCGCCGCTGTCGGTGGGCCGGGTGACGCCGTCCCAGGCGGTGGACTCCTCCGCGATGGTGAGCACGCCGGGGCAGCGGCGGTAGACCGTTGCGTTCATCTCCTGAAGGAAGGAGGCGGCGTCGAGGTTCTCCCGGCCGCCGAAGACGTTCGGCGACCAGGCACCGCCCTCGCGGGAGTAGTCGAGGTAGAGCATGGAGGCGACGGCGTCCACCCGCAGGCCGTCGACGTGGAACTCCTCGCACCAGTACACCGCGTTGGCGACCAGGAAGTTGCGGACCTCGGTGCGGCCGTAGTCGAACTCCAGGGTGCCCCAGTCGGGGTGCTCGGCGCGCAGCGGGTCGGCGGGCTCGTACAGCGGCTCGCCGTCGAAGCGGGCGAGGCCGAAGCCGTCCTTGGGGAAGTGAGCGGGCACCCAGTCGACGATCACGCCGATGCCGGCCCGGTGCAGGGCGTCGACCAGGTACTTGAAGTCGTCCGGGCCGCCGAGCCGGGCGGTCGGCGCGTAGAAGCCGGTGACCTGGTAGCCCCAGGAGCCGCCGAACGGGTGCTCCATCACCGGCATGAACTCGACGTGGGTGAAGCCCAGGCCGGCCAGGTAGCCGGGCAGCACCTCGGCGATCTCGCGGTAGCTCGTCAGGTCCGGCCGCCAGGAGGCCAGGTGGAGCTCGTAGACCGACATCGGCTCCCTGTGGTGCACGGTGCCGGCCCGCCGGGCCATCCAGTCGGCGTCGCCCCAGGTGTAGTCGGAGGTGTGCACGACCGAGGCGGTCTCCGGCGGGCACTGGGCGGCGCGGGCCAGCGGGTCGGCCTTCTGCAGCACCCAGCCCTGACGGGTGCGGATCTCGTACTTGTAGGTGGTGCCCTCGGCGAGGCCGGGGACGAACAGCTCCCAGATGCCCGATGAGCCGAGCGAGCGCATCGGGTGGCCGGTGCCGTCCCAGTGGTTGAAGTCGCCGACCAGCCGGACGCCGACCGCGTTCGGCGCCCAGACCGCGAAGGAGGTGCCGGCCACCCCGCCCACCTCGCGGACGTGGCTGCCGAGCACCCGCCACAGCTGCTCGTGCCGGCCCTCGGAGATCAGGTGCAGGTCCAGCTCTCCGAGGGTCGGCGCGGCACGGTAGCCGTCCTCCTGCTCCAGCGGCTCGCCGCCCGGGTAGGTCACCCGGAGCGAGTACGGCGGGTACTCCCGGCCCGCCAGCAGCCCGGTGAACAGACCGGACTGCTGGTGGGTCAGCTCGGCCGGACCGAACTCCGTCACCACCACGACCCGCTCCGCGAACGGGCGCAGCACCCGGATCGCGGTGCCCTCCAGGGTGGCGTGCGCGCCGAGGAGGGAGTGCGGGTCGTGGTGCACGCCGGAGACCAGCCGGTCCACCTCGGCCGGCGGCAGCGGGGCCTCCGGCAGCCGCAGCGGGGACGACGCCGACTTCCCGGCCCGCGGTGGTGCCACGGGCTCGCGCCGCCGGGCCGCCCGGGCCCGCCGGGCCGGCGCGGACGCTCCGGAGCCCGCCCGGACGGCGGCGGGCGGAGGGGTGGTGGAGCTGTCGGGCGTGGGTCCGAGCGGTGTCACGTCGGGTCCTCCTGGTGCGGGGATGCGGGCGTCAGACGGTCAGGGCCAGACGGTTGATGGCGGCCAGCGGGATCGGCAGCCAGCTCGGGCGGTGCCGGGCCTCGTACACGACCTCGTACACCGCCTTGTCGATCTCCAGGGCGCGCAGCAGCTCCGGCGCGGTGGCCGGGTCCATGCCGCCGCCGGCCGTGTAGCCGGCGCAGTACGCGGCCCGGTTGCGGGCCGCCCAGGCATTGGCGAGGTGGGCCAGTTCCGGGTCGGGGCCGGGCGTCCCGGCGAGCAGGTGCGCGGCCGCGTAGTCGAAGGAGCGGAGCATCGCCGCGACGTCCCGCAGCGCGGGCTGCGGCAGCCGGCGCTCGGCCAGCGGCTTGGCCGGCTCCCCCTCGAAGTCCAGCAGCACCCAGCCCTGCGGGGTGCGCATCGCCTGGCCGAGGTGCAGGTCGCCGTGGATGCGCTGGACGGACAGGCCCTCCAGATGGTCGGCGGTGAGCTGCTGGAAGGCGGCGCGCAGGGCCGATCGGTAGCGGAGCAGGCCGGGCACGGCGGCAACGGCACTGTCCAGCCGGTCGGCCATGGCGCCGGCCAGCCGGCCGATCTCGGTGCGGTCGAGCCGGGCGGTGGGCATGGAGCGGGCCAGCACCCGGTGCACCTCGGCGGTGGCCCGGCCGAGCCGGTGCGCCTCGACCGCGAAGTTGCCCGGCGTCGGGTCGCCCTTCAGCCGGGCCACCTGGTCGAGGGCGAGCTCCCAGCCGTCCTCGGCGTCCGGCAGGTAGCGCTGGAGCAGGCCGAGAGTGGCCGGTTCCGAGCGCTCCAGCCGGGACTCGAACCAGGCGGCGACCCGCGGGATGCGGGTGGAGCCGGCCCGGGAGAGCGCCAGGGAGAGCTCGAGGTCCGGGTTGGTGCCGGGGCTGATCCTCCGGAACAGCTTGAGGATGAAGGACGTCCCGTAGATCACCGAGCTGTTGGACTGCTCGGCGGTGGAGGCCCGGCCGGGCAGGTTGCCGGGCAGGCCCGGGCCCGGGGTGCGGCGGAAGGACAGGGCGCCGAACCGGTCGCCGGTGGCCAGGTGCTCCAGCAGGCGCCCGGTCAGCTCGGGGTCGTGCACCGCGTCGTAGAGCACCGCGCCGTCGTGCGGCCCGCCGCCGGCGAGCCGGCCGAGGACGGCGGCCGGGCCGATCCCGGACGGGTCCTGCGAGCGGATGCCGAGCAGCAGCTGGTAGATGTCGCCCTGGGCGGCCGCCCCGGTGCCGTGCTCCACCCGCAGCAGCAGGTGCAGCAGGGTCGGGTCGCCGACCTGGAGCGGGGTGCCGACCACCGGGGTGAGCCCGCTGATCGGGCGCCCCTTCCCGGCGTACCAGCGCTGGGTGGGGAGCCAGTCGGCGATCAGCGGCAGGGCGGCGCCCACGAGTTCGCTGATCCCGGCGGTGGTTCTCCGCCCCGTGGTCCCGCGCGTGCCGACGGGCCCGGGGGCGCCGTCGGGTAGGTCGCGGTGCACGTGGGCTTGAGAACGGGAGGTTTCGGACATGACTCCCTTTCCCCGGAAGCGGGCCGGCTGCCCGAGGTCGTCACCGGGCCTGTCAGTCTTCCGGATTTCGGCGGCGCGGCGGCGGAGGCACGCGAGCGGGGCTCGGGTGTCACGCCATAGTGTGGGTGGCCGTTGGGCTGTTCTCCGTACGCGATGGTGCGAAGACCCCTGCGGGGACGCGGGGGTGGTGACTCTCGCGCCCCCGCAGGGTTGTCGCCTGGCGACCTGGTGGATCGTTACTTCGGGCGCCGGGCGGCCGCCGCTACTTGATTCCGGGCTTCCTCAGCTGGAACCAGTAGAAGCCGTGCCCGGCGAGGGTGAGCAGATAGGGCCACTCACCGATGGACGGGAAGCGCACGCCGCCGATCAGCTCGACCGGGTACCGCCCCCCGTACCGCCGCAGGTCCAGTTCGGTCGGCTGCGCGAACCGCGAGAAGTTGTTCACGCACATGACCAGGTCTCCCTCGTACTCGCGCACGAAGGCCAGCACCGCGGGGTTGCTGGAGGGCAGCTCGGTGTAGCTGCCGAGGCCGAACGCAGGGTTGAGCTTGCGGATCTCGATCATGCGACGCGTCCAGTGCAGCAGCGAACTCGAACTGCTTTGCTGTGCTTCGACGTTGGTCACCTGATAGCCGTACACCGGGTCCATGATGGGCGGCAGACTGAGCCTGCCCGGGTCGGCGGAGGAGAAACCCGCGTTGCGGTCCGGCGTCCACTGCATCGGGGTGCGGACGCCGTCCCGGTCGCCGAGCCAGATGTTGTCGCCCATGCCGATCTCGTCGCCGTAGTACAGCACGGGCGAACCGGGCAGCGAGAGCAGCAGGGCGGTGAAGAGCTCGATCTGGTTCCGGTCGTTCTCCAGCAGCGGTGCGAGCCGCCGGCGGATGCCCACGTTGGCCCGCATCCGCGGGTCCTTCGCGTACTCCGCGTACATGTAGTCGCGCTCCTCGTCGGTGACCATCTCCAGGGTCAGCTCGTCGTGGTTGCGCAGGAAGATGCCCCACTGGCAGCCGGAGGGGATCGCCGGCGTCTTGGCGAGGATCTCCGAGACCGGGTAGCGCGACTCCCGGCGGACCGCCATGAAGATCCGCGGCATCACCGGGAAGTGGAACGCCATGTGGCACTCGTCGCCGCCCGAGGCGAAGTCCCCGAAGTAGTCGACGACGTCCTCGGGCCACTGGTTGGCCTCGGCCAGCAGCACCGTGTCCGGGTAGTCGGCGTCAATCTCCTTGCGGAGCCGCTTGAGGAACTCGTGGGTCTCCGGGAGGTTCTCGCAGTTGGTGCCCTCCCGGGCGTACAGGTACGGCACCGCGTCCAGCCGGAAGCCGTCGATCCCGAGGTCCAGCCAGAACCGCAGGGCGGCGACGACCTCCTCCTGCACCCGCGGGTTGTCGTAGTTGAGGTCCGGTTGGTGGGAGAAGAACCGGTGCCAGAAGTACTGCTTCCGGACCGGGTCGTACGTCCAGTTGGAGGTCTCGGTGTCGACGAAGATGATGCGGGCGTCCGGGTACTGCTTGTCGTCGTCGGCCCACATGTAGAAGTCGCCGTACGGCCCGTCGGGGTCGGTGCGCGACGCCTGGAACCACGGGTGCTGGTCGCTGGTGTGGTTGACCACGAAGTCGATGATCACCCGCATGCCGCGGGCGTGGGCGGCGTCGACGAACTCCACGAAGTCGGCGAGGTCGCCGAACTCCGGGAGGACCGACTTGTAGTCGGCCACGTCGTACCCGCCGTCCCGCAGCGGTGAGGCGAAGAAGGGCGGCAGCCAGAGGCAGTCCACCCCCAGCCACTGCAGGTAGTCGAGCTTCGAGGTGAGCCCCTTGAGGTCACCCACACCGTCGCCGTTGCTGTCCTGGAAGGAACGGACCAGGACCTCGTAGAAGACCGCGCGTTTGAACCACTCGGGGTCGCGGTCCCTGGCCGGCGTCTCGGCGAAGGTGTCGGGAACGGGCTCGTTGACTGTCACTGAGGGTGCCTCCGGACGGTGAGGAGGTGGGCCGGCTCGGCGGATGGGTCGAGCCGGACGTAGTTGTGGCGGCCCCAGTGGTAGGTGGCGCCGGTGAGCTCGTCGTGCACCGCCAGCGGCAGCTCCGTGTCGAGGGTGACGGTGGCCTCCTGGACGTGGTGCGGGTCCAGGTTCACCACGGTGATCACGTGGTCCTCGATGCCGTCCTCGCCGGTCGCCCGCTTGGAGTAGGCGATGACCTGCTCGTTGTCCGTGGGGTGGAAGCGCAGGTCGCGCAGCTGCTGGAGGGCCGGGTGCCGGCGGCGGAGCCGGTTGAGGGCGGTGAGGAGCGGGGCGAGGGTGTCCTGCCGGCTCCAGTCGCGCGGGCGCAGCTCGTACTTCTCGGAGTGCGCGTACTCCTCCGACCCGGGGTGCGCGGGCTCGTTCTCGTAGTGCTCGTAGCCCGCGTAGACGCCGTAGCTCGGCGCGAGGGTCGCCGCCAGCACGGCGCGGACGGCGAACGCGGCCGGCCCGCCGTGCTGGAGGTACTCGTGCAGGATGTCCGGGGTGTTGGCGAAGAAGTTCGGCCGCATGTACGAGGCCGCGTCGCCGGTGAGCTCGGTGAGGTATTCGGTGAGCTCGTGCTTGGTGGTGCGCCAGGTGAAATAGGTGTACGACTGGTGGAATCCGATCTTCCCCAGGGTGTGCATCATTGCCGGGCGGGTGAACGCCTCGGCCAGGAAGATCACGTCCGGGTCGGTGCGGGCGATGTCGCCGAGCACCTTCTCCCAGAACACCACGGGCTTGGTGTGCGGATTGTCGACCCGGAAGATCCGCACCCCGTGGCCCATCCAGAAGCGCAGGATGCGGACGGTCTCCTTGACCAGGCCGTCGAAGTCCTGGTCGAAGTTGATCGGGTAGATGTCCTGGTACTTCTTCGGCGGATTCTCGGCGTACGCGATGCTGCCGTCGGCGCGGTGGCCGAACCACTCGGGGTGCTTGTTGACCCAGGGGTGGTCCGGCGAGCACTGCAGGGCGAAGTCCAGCGCGATCTCCAGGCCCAGCGACTCGGCCTCGGCGACGAAGCGGTCGAAGTCCTCCAGGGTGCCGAGGTCCGGGTGGACGGCGTCGTGGCCGCCCTCCGGCGAGCCGATCGCCCAGGGTGAGCCCACGTCGTGCGGACCGGCCGTCAGGGAGTTGTCCGGGCCCTTGCGGTAGGCGCGGCCGATCGGGTGAACGGGCGGCAGGTAGACCACGTCGAAGCCCATCGCCGCGACCGCGGGCAGCCGCTCGGCGGCGGTGCGCAGGGTGCCGGAGACCGGCGGCTGCAGGCCCGACGGGTCGACGACGGCGCCCTCCGAGCGCGGGAAGAACTCGTACCAGGCGCCGTACAGCGCCCGTTTGCGGTCCACCTGGAGCGGCAGCGGGCGGCTGGCGCTGACCAGTTCGCGCAGCGGGTGACGCTCGAGCAGGGTGAGCACCTCGGGGGCGAGCGCGGCCGCGTACCGGCTCAGCGGGGGCAGCCCCGGGTCGCGCAGCGCGTCCACCGCGGCCAGCACGTGCGCCCGGCCGTCCTTCTTGGGCACCCCGCCGGCCGCCCGCTCCAGCAGCTGGGCGCCCTCCTCCAGGACGAGCGCGGTGTCGATGCCGGCCGGGAGCTTCACCGCGGCGGTCTTCCGCCAGGTGGCGACCGGGTCGCTCCACGCCTCCACCAGGTACGACCAGCGGCCGGGCGAGGTCGGGGTGACGTGGGCGCCCCAGCGGTCGGAGCCGGGGGCGAGTTCGCGCATCGGCGTCCAGGGGCCGCTGCGGCCGCGCGGGTCGCGGAGCACGACGTTGGCGTTGACCGCGTCGTGGCCCTCGCGGAAGACGGTGGCGGTGACCTGGAAGCTCTCGCCCTCCACCGCCTTGGCCGGGCGCCGCCCGGAGTCGACGAGGGGGGTGACGTCCAGGACGGGGATGCGGCCGATCACGGTGTCGCTCTCTGTCTTGCGGGCGGTGCTCTTGCGGGTGGTGGTCTTGCGTGCGGCGGTCTTCTTGGCGGCGGTCTTCTTCGCGGCCGTCGCGCCGGCGGCCTCCCCGGCCGCGCTGCTCCCCGCCGCGGCGCTCTTGGCCGCAGTGCTCCTGGTGGTGGTGGTCTTGCCGGCCGCGGCCTTGGTGGTGCCGGCCCTGCGCGCCGCGGTCCGCTTGGCCGCGGGGGCGGCCTGTGCGGTGCTGCGGGCGGCTCGCGGGGCCGGCAGCGGCGGCTCCGTGGTCGGCGGTGTCTCGGGGCCCTCCGTCGTTGCGGTGGACTGGTCCCGCGTGTCGCCCTGCATGCCAAACTCCTGCCCGAATCGGCGGCGGCTCCCGTCGGCGACCGTGACGCCGACGGGAGTACCGGGAGGACTGTGGGGTGGGGTGGCCGTGCGTTCGGAACGGTGCCCGTGCGGGCGGACCCGGCGACCCGACCGCCGGCCCGGCGTCGTGACACGCCGCCACAAGGCGCGTGCGTCCCGGCGCGCGCCCTGTGGGGCGCGCCCCGGAGCGACCCGACCCACCCGAAAAACGACCGGGTGAGGTGTGAGGACACGCCAGTGGGCGACGGCAGCGGCCGAATGGGCGATGGAGGGTGAGGGCTCGTCAGCAGGACATGTTCCGGACATGGAACAGCAGGGGGCGCCATCCGGCTCGCACTCCCTGCCGCACCAACGACCTTTCTGCATCCTCGCACCACCGGCAAGACCTACGGGCCGGTAATCGCGTGATTTCGGACGGTATGCAGGGGCATATCGGCCAGTGGAAACGCAGCCGTTGCGGGATATTCACGCGCCAGGGGCGCGCCTTTTCGGCCGCGTGCGCCGCGTGCGCCCCCCGTTCGCAGCACTGCGCCGATTGCGATCTCATCAATAGGCCGAACGGGTGTGCAATGCGTCAGCTGACAGCCATTCACGCGGCCATCAGGCTCTAGGCTTCACGATGTGAAGGCAATCCGCAGATTCACCGTCCGCACCGTCCTGCCCGAACAACTCCAGCCGCTGCACGAGCTCGCGCTCAACCTCCGCTGGTCCTGGCACCCCGAGACGAGGGAGCTCTTCCGCTCCGTCGATCCGGAGGTCTGGGCGGCCGTCGGGGAGGACCCGGTCCGGCTGCTCGGCGAGGTGCCGGCCGCCCGGCTTGCCGCGCTCGCCGCCGACCGCCGCTTCCTGCGCCGACTCGGCGACCTCCACGACGACCTGAGGGACTACCTCGCCGGGCCGCGCTGGTACCAGTCGGCGCCGCCGGTCGGCGACGGCAGCAGCCCGCTACCGGAGGCGATCGCCTACTTCTCGCCGGAGTACGGCATCGCGGCCGCGCTGCCGCAGTACTCCGGCGGGCTCGGCATCCTGGCCGGCGACCACCTCAAGGCCGCCAGCGACCTGGGCGTCCCGATCATCGGCGTGGGGCTCTTCTACCGGCACGGGTACTTCCGGCAGTCGCTCGACCGGGACGGCTGGCAGCAGGAGCGCTATCCGCTGCTCGACCCGGACGAACTCGCCGTCAGCCTGCTGCGCGAGGAGGACGGCAGCCCCTGCCGGGTCGACCTCGCGCTGCCGGCCGGCCGCACCCTGGGCGCACGGATCTGGAAGGCACAGGTCGGCCGCGTCCCGCTGCTGCTGCTCGACTCCGACATCGAGTCCAACGCCCCGGCCGACCGGGACGTGACGGACCGGCTGTACGGCGGCGGCAGCGAACACCGGCTGCTGCAGGAGATGCTGCTCGGCATCGGCGGCGTGCGCGCGGTGCGCACCTACTGCCGGCTCACCGGCCACCGCGCCCCCGAGGTCTTCCACACCAACGAGGGGCACGCCGGCTTCCTCGGCGTGGAGCGCATCCGCGAGCTGGTCGCCCCCGTCGAGCAGGGCGGCCGCGACCTGGAGTTCTCCGCCGCGCTGGAGGCCGTCCGGGCCGGCACGGTCTTCACCACCCACACGCCCGTCCCGGCCGGCATCGACCGCTTCGACCGGGAGCTGGTCGCCCGTCACTTCGGCGGCGACGCGGCGCTGGCCGGCGTCCCCGCCGACCGGGTGCTGGCGCTCGGCGCGGAGACATGGCAGGGCGGCGACCCGAAGCTGTTCAACATGGCCGCCATGGGCCTGCGGCTCGCCCAGCGCGCCAACGGCGTCTCCACGCTGCACGGCGCGGTCAGCCGCGAGATGTTCAACGGCCTCTGGCCCGGCTTCGACTCCGCCGAGGTACCGATCACCTCGATCACCAACGGCGTCCACGCACCGACCTGGATCGACCCGGCGGTCGTCCGGCTCGGCGCCGGCCAGATCGGCGCCGAGCGCGCCGAGGAGGCCATCACCACCGGCGAGGCCCGCCGCTGGACGGGCATCGAGCAGATCGGCGACGACGAGATCTGGGAGGTGCGCCGCACCCTGCGCGCCCAGCTCGTCGAGGAGGCCCGCCACCGACTGCGCACCTCCTGGTGCCAGCGCGGCGCCGGCGACGCCGAGCTCGGCTGGACGTCCGGCGTCCTCGACCCGGACGTGCTGACCATCGGCTTCGCCCGCCGCGTCCCCTCGTACAAGCGGCTGACGCTGATGCTGCGGGACAAGGCCCGGCTGCGCGCCCTGCTGCTGGACCCGGAGCGCCCGGTGCAGATCGTGGTCGCCGGCAAGGCCCACCCGGCCGACGACGGCGGCAAGCGGCTGATCCAGCAACTGGTCGCCTTCGCGGACGACCCGCGGGTGCGCCACCGGATCGTCTTCCTGCCGGACTACGACATGGCGATGGCCAAGCACCTCTACCCCGGCTGCGACGTCTGGCTGAACAACCCGCTCCGCCCGCTGGAGGCCTGCGGCACCTCCGGGATGAAGGCCGCCCTCAACGGCTGCCTCAACCTGTCCATCCTGGACGGCTGGTGGGACGAGTGGTACGACGGCCGCAACGGCTGGGCGATCCCCACCGCCGACGGCTCCGGTCCCGAGCGCCTCGACCCGGACAGCCCGGAGGCCGAGCGGCGCGACGACATCGAGGCGGCCGCGCTCTACGACCTGATCGAGCACCAGGTCGCCGCCCGGTTCTACGACCGGGGCGCGGACGGCCTGCCGCACCGCTGGATCTCCATGGTCCGGCACACCCTGGTGACCCTCGGGCCCAAGGTGCTGGCGGGGCGGATGGTGCGCGACTACGTCGAGCGGCTGTACGCCCCCGCGGCGACCGCCCAGCGGACGCTGGCCGTCGCGGTCGGCGGCACCGGCCACGCAGGTGCCCGCGAGCTCGCCGAGTGGAAGGCCCGGGTCCGCGAGGCCTGGCCCGCCGTCCGGGTCGAGCACGTCGAGGCGGAGGGCTGCCGCGAGGCGCAGGAGCTCGGCTCGGCGCTGGAGCTGCGGGTGCAGGTCTCGCTCGGCGCGCTGGAGCCCGCCGACGTCGAGGTGCAGGTGGTCTCGGGCCGGGTGGACGAGTCCGACCGGATCTCGGACGCCGCCGTGCTCGCCCTGAAGCCGGCCGGCGGCCCGGACCTGGAGGGCCGCCACCGCTACGAGGGCTCGCTGCAGCTCGGCCGCACCGGCCCGTTCGGCTACACCGTGCGGGTGCTGCCGACGCACCACCTGCTGGCCTCGCCGGCCGAGCCGGGGCTGGTCGCCCTGCCGGCCGAGTCGGCCGGGATGGACGCCGGCGTGCTGCGCTGACGCCGCAACGGGCGCCCGGGGTGCGGACGTGTCCGCACCCCGGGCGTTCGGCCGCCCTGCCCGTGCGCCGCCGTCAGGCCAGCACGGAGGCATCCAGTTCGGCGGGCGTGCGCCGGCCGGAGAGCGCCAGTGTCAGCTCGAACTCGGCGAGCAGCGAGCGGATCACGTGGGAGACCCCGGCCTGCCCGTCCAGACCGAGTCCGTAGGCGTACGGACGGCCGAGCAGCACCGCGTCGGCGCCGAGGGCGAGCGCCTTGAGGACGTCGTCGCCCGTCCGGATGCCGCTGTCGAACAGCACGGCCAGCCGGTCGCCGACCGCGGCGGCCACCGCGGGCAGCGCCTCGGCGGCGCCGATCGCGCCGTTCACCTGACGGCCGCCGTGGTTGGAGACCACCACGCCGTCCATGCCGGCCTCGGCGGCCGCCCGGGCGTCGTCCGGGTGCAGGACGCCCTTGAGCACGATCGGGCCGTCCCAGTGCTCCCGCAGGAAGGCGAGGTCGGGCCACGTCCGGCTCGGGTCGGCGAACAGCGAGACGAAGTGCAGGACGGCCGCGTTCGGGTCCTCGTGCGGGGGTTTGGCCAGCCCGGCGAGGAACGCCGGGTCGGTGAAGTAGTTGGCGGTGCCGACGCCGTGCAGGAACGGCAGGTACGCCTGGTCGAGGTCGCGCGGGCGCCAGGCGAGCAGCGGCGTGTCCAGGGTGACGAACAGCGCGGTGAAGCCCGCCGCCCTCGCCCGCTCCAGGAAGGACCGGGTGACCTCGCGGTCCTTGGACCAGTACAGCTGGAACCAGCGCTCGGCGTCGCCCATCGCCGCCGCCACCTCCTCCATCGGGGTGCTGGAGGCGGAGGACAGCACGAACGGCACGCCCTCCTCGGCGGCGGCCCGGGCGGCGGCGGGCTCGGCGTCCGGGTGGACGATCGACAGCACGCCGACCGGGGCGAGCGCCAGCGGCGCCGGCAGGGTGCGGCCGAGCAGCTCGGTGCGCAGGTCGCGCGCGCTGACGTCGCGCAGCATCCGCGGCACGATCCGGTGCGCGTCCAGGGCGGCCCGGTTGGCCCGCTCGGTGGCGCCGCTGCCGGCACTGCCCGCCACGTACCCGTACGGGCCGGGGCCGAGCCGGTGCTCGGCGAGCTGCTCCAGCCGGGTCAGGTCGGTGGGCAGCCGGGGGACGGCCCCGGTCATGCCGTTGAGGTAGATCTCGTACTGGAACGCGGCCCAGTCCCGCGGGGCGGGGCCGGTCACACCAGCTCCAGGACGAGCTTGCCGACGTTCTCGCCGCGGAAGAGCATCTGCAGCGTGCCGGGGAAGTCGTCGACGGTGCCGCGCACGATGTGCTCCTTCACCTTCAGGCGGCCCTCGGCGATCCAGCCGGCCATCTCGGCGGCGGCCTCCTTGTAGCGGGCTGCGTAGTCGAAGACCACGAAACCCTCCATGCGGGCGCGGCGCACCAGCAGCGACAGGTAGTTGGACGGGCCCTCGACCTTGGACTCGGCGTTGTACTGGCTGATCGCGCCGCAGACCACCACCCGGGCGTGCATGGCGAGGCGGGTCAGCGCGGCGTCCAGGATCGGGCCGCCGACGTTGTCGAAGTAGACGTCGATGCCGTCCGGGGCGTGCTCGCGCAGCGCCTTGCGGACGTCCTCGGAGCGGTAGTCGATCGCCGCGTCGAAGCCGAGCTCGTCGGTGAGCAGGGCGCACTTGTCGGCGCCGCCGGCGATGCCGATCACCCGGCAGCCCTTCACCTTGGCGATCTGGCCGACGATGCTGCCGACGGCACCGGCGGCGCCGGAGACCACGACCGTCTCGCCCTCCTTCAGCGCACCGACCTCCAGCAGGCCGAAGTAGGCGGTCATGCCGGGCATGCCGAGGGCGCCGAGGTAGGTGGAGAGCGGCGCGGCGGACGGGTCGACCCGCAGGGAGCCGCGGCCGTCGGAGACCACGTGCTCCTGGACGCCGAAGGTGCCGACGACGAAGTCGCCGACCTGGTAGCGCGGGTGGTTGGAGGCGGTCACCTCGACGACTGAGCCGGCCCGCATGACCTCGCCGAGGCCGACGGGGGGCAGGTAGGAGGGGCGGTCGTCCAGCCAGCCGCGCATGGCCGGGTCCAGCGAGATGAAACGGGTGCGACCGGCGAACTCGCCGTCGCCGGGCTCGGCGAGCGGCGCGTCGGCGTGCTCCCAGTCGCCGGGCTTCACCTCGCCCTGCGGCCGGGCGGCGAGGCGGATCTGGCGGTTGGCGGCGGTCATGGCGGGCTCCTGTCGCTGGCGGCCGTGCCGCAGCGGCGCGGCTCCGGGCTCTCGACCGGATTCTAAGCAAGCGCTTAGTCACATGGCTAGACGCGCGACTGGGCCAGCGCCCCCAGCGGTGACCCCCGTTCGGACGAGCGACCGCATCCCGGTTGCGCAGTTCCCCGCGCCCCTGACAACTGCCCTGCGGGTCCGTCAGACCAGGCTGTCGCGCCAGGCGCGGTGGAGGTCGGCGAAGCGGCCGCGGCCGCCGATCAGGTCGGCGGGGGTGCCGTCCTCGACGATCCGGCCCTGGTCCATCACCAGTACCCGGTCGGCGATCTCGACCGTGGAGAGCCGGTGGGCGATCACCACGGCGGTGCGGCCCGCCAGCACCGTCCGCATGGCCCGCTGCACCGCCTGCTCGCCGGGCACGTCCAGCGAGCTGGTCGCCTCGTCCAGGATCAGCACCGCCGGGTCGGCCAGCAGGGCCCGGGCGAAGGCCACCAGCTGCCGCTGGCCGGCCGAGATCCGGCCGCCGCGCTTGCGCACGTCGGTGTCGAAGCCGTCCGGCAGGGCCGCGACGAACTCGTACGCGCCGATGTCCCGCGCCGCCTGCTCCACCTCGGCGCGGGTCGCGCCGGGGCGGCCGATGGCGATGTTCTCGGCGACCGTCCCGGAGAACAGGAACGACTCCTGGGTCACCATCACGACGTTGCGCCGCAGCTCGTCGCCGGCCAGGTCGCGCAGGTCGACGCCGTCCAGGGCGACCCGCCCGTCGGTGGGGTCGTAGAAGCGGGCGAGCAGCTTGGCCAGGGTGGACTTGCCCGCGCCGGTGGCGCCGACCACGGCGGTCGTCCGACCGGCGGGCAGCACCAGGTCGAAGGCCGGCAGGACTTCCTTCCCGGTGCGGTAGGCGAAGCGGACGCCGTCGAAGGAGACGGTGCGGCCCTTCACGGTGTGCTCCGGCAGCGGCTTCGGCTCGGCGGGCTCCGCCACGGAGGGCTCGTGCGCCAGCAGGCCGGCGATCTTCTCCAGGGCGGCGGCCGCCGACTGGTAGCTGTTGAGGAACATCGCCAGCTGGTCGATCGGGTCGTACAGCCGCCGCAGGTAGAGCACGAAGGCGGTCAGCACGCCGAGCTCCAGCGAGCCGTCGGAGACCAGCAGGGCGCCGGCCACCACCACGCCGGTGATCCACACGTTGGCGATCGTGCGGGAGACCGCCACGTACCGGGCCATCTCCAGCAGGCCGTCCGCGGTGGCCGCGGCGTACTGCTGGTTGACCGCCTTGAAGGCCTCGTCGTTGGCGCGCTCGCGGCGGAAGGCCTGCACCGGGCGGATGCCGTTCATGGTCTCGGTGAAGCGGACGATCACCGCCGCCACCGCCGTGCGGGAGCGCCGGTAGACCTTCAGCGAGCGGCGCCGGAACGAGCGGATGCTCAGGTACATCGGCAGGAAGGACAGCAGCGACAGCAGGCCGAGCCGCCAGTCCATGACCATCAGCACCAGCGAGATGTAGAACACCGACAGGACGACCGACAGCAGCTCCTGCAGGCCCTCGGCGAGCAGCTCGCGCAGCGCGTCCACGTCGCTGGTGGCGCGCGAGATGATCCGGCCGGAGGTGTAGCGCTCGTGGAAGTCCAGGCTGAGCCGCTGGGCGTGCCGGAAGATCCGCCCGCGCAGCTCCAGCAGCACGTCCTGGTTGATCCGGGCGCTGAAGCGGATGAAGGCGCGCTGCAGGACCGTGCTGAGCGCCGCGCAGCCCAGGTAGGCGGCGATCACGGCGATCAGCGGGCCGCTGTCGTGCTCGCGCAGTGCCGGGATGCCGCGGTCCATGGCGAAGGCGACCAGCAGCGGTCCGGACTGCAGCGCCGCCTGCTGGACGAGGATCACCAGCATCGCCAGCGCGATCCGGCCGCGGTGCGGGCCGAGCAGCTCGCCGAGCAGCCGCCGGGCGGCGCCCGGCGGGACGGGGATGTCCTCGTCCTCGGCCGGGTGCGGCAGCTCCTCGGCCAGTTCCTCGGCCGGTTCGACGGCGGTGGTGCTCATCGGGCGCTGATCCCTTCCGGTGCGGGGGCGGCCTCGCCCGTCATCAGCTCGCGGTAGACGGCGGAGCTCTGCAGCAGTTCGTGGTGGGTGCCGACGGCGGCGATCCGGCCGCCGTCGAGCACCGCGACCCGGTCGGCGAGCAGCACGGTGCTGGGCCGGTGCGCCACCACCAGCGCGGTGGTGCCCTCCAGCACCCGGCGCAGCGCCTGCTCGACCAGTGCCTCGGTGTGCACGTCCAGGGCGGAGAGCGGGTCGTCCAGCACCAGGAAGCGCGGGTCGCCGACGACCGCGCGGGCCAGGGCGAGGCGCTGGCGCTGGCCGCCGGAGAGGCTGAGGCCCTGCTCGCCGACCTGGGTGGCGGCGCCGGCGGGCAGCTTGTCGACGAAGTGGGCCTGCGCGGTGGCGAGTGCGGAGGCGAGCTGCTCGGGGCCGGCGTGCGGGGCGCCCATCAGTACGTTCTCGCTCACCGAGGCGGAGAACAGGGTGGGTTCCTCGAAGGCGACGGCGACCAGTTCGCGCAGCCTGGCCCGGGGGATGTCGCGGATGTCCCGGCCGTCCAGGGTGATGGTGCCGCCGGTGGCCTCGTACAGCCGGGGGAGCAGGGCGGTGAGGGTGGTCTTGCCGCTGCCGGTGGCGCCGACCAGGGCCATCGTCTCGCCGGGCCGGATGTGCAGGTCGACGCCGTCGAGCAGGTCGGGGCTGTCGGCGGGGGCGTCGGGGTAGCGGTAGCGCACCCCGGTGAGCCGGATGCCGAGGTCGCCGTCCGCAGCCGCGGTGTCGCCGGCGGAGGCGGTGTCGGTCGGCTCGGGCTCGTCCATCACCTCGTAGAAGCGGTCGGTGGCGGTGGCGGCCTCGTTGGCGTACGCGACCAGCCAGCCCAGCGACTCGACCGGCCAGCGCAGGGCGAGCGCGGTGGACAGGAAGGCGACCAGGGTGCCGGCCGACATCTCGTCGTGGGCGACCCGGACGGCGCCGAGCGCCAGTGCCGCGCCGAGCGCGAGCTCGGGCAGGCCGACGATGACCGCCCACAGGTTGGCCAGCATCCCGGCCTTGCCGAGCTCGGTGCGGCGCAGCGAGCGGGACTGCTCGGCGAAGCGGTCGGCCATGGTGCGGTGCCGGCCGAAGGCCTTGAGGATGCGGATGCCGAGCACCGACTCCTCGACCACCGTGGCGAGGTCGCCGTTCTGGTCCTGCGCGCGGCGGGCGGCGCCGGAGTAGCGGCCCTCGAAGTGGTGGGTGAGCCAGGCCAGCGGGCCCATCGGGATCAGCGCGATCAGGGCGAGCCGCCAGTCCAGGGTGACCATCAGGCCGGTGCCGATCAGGAAGACCGTCGTGTTGACGATCAGGAAGACCAGCGGGAAGGCCAGGAACAGCCGCATGGTGAACATGTCGGAGGTCGCCCGGGACAGCAGCTGGCCGGAGGGCCAGCGGTCGTGGAAGGAGACCGGGAGCCGCTGCAGCTTGCTATAGAGGTCGCCGCGCATCGCCGCCTCGACCCGGGCCAGCGGCCGGGCCACGATCACCCGGCGCACGCCGAACAGCCCGGCCTCGGCGAGGCCGAGCAGCAGGAGCAGCCCGGCGAGCGGCCACAGGGCCGCCATGTCGTGGTCGGCGATCGGGCCGTCGACGATCAGGCGGAGCACCACCGGCACCGCGAGCACGCTGGCCGAGGCGGTCAGGGCGGCGGCGACGGAGCCGGCGATCCGCCAGCGGGCGATCCGGGCGTAGGGCCACAGGCGCAGCAGGGATCGCACCGTGGACCGGCGGTGGCCGTCGGGGGCTTGGTTCGTGGACATCGGGCCCGAGGGTAGGCGCTGCTCCGTCATTTCTCATCTGCTTTTTTGCCCCTGACGGCGACATTCGGCCGACGCCGCCGCGGGCGTCCGCGGCGCGGGAGGTACGGCAGGGGCGCGCGGCCATTCGAGTGCATCCGGCGCCTGCGCGCGCCGCGCGCGCCTCGGCCGTCCGGGTGTCGCCCTCCGATTTCATCTGCATGCGGAGAGTGGTCGCCGACCTGCCATGGCGGCCCCCCACGACACGAGAGGTGCCCGATGACGGTCGAGACGGAGCCCCAGCCGGCCGGTGCCCAGGAGCAGATCCAGCTCAGCCTGAGCACGGCGGCGGCGCGGAACCTCGCCACCACCACCAAGTCCCAGCCCCAGATGCAGGAGATCAGCTCCCGCTGGCTGCTGAAGTCGCTGCCGTGGGTCCAGGTGTCCGGCGGCACCTACCGGGTGAACCGGCGGCTGAGCTACGCCGTCGGCGACGGCCGGCTGACGTTCGTGAAGACCGGTTCCCGGGTGCAGGTCGTCCCGGCCGAGCTCGGCGAGCTGCCGCTGCTGCGCGGCTTCGAGGACCCGACGGCGCTGGGGGCGCTGGCCGGCCGGTTCGTCCAGCAGGAGTTCGAGCCCGGCCAGGTCATCGTCGAGCGCGGCCGCCCGGCCGACCACGTCTTCCTGATCGCGCACGGCCGGGTCGAGCAGATCGGCGCCGGCAAGTACGGCGACGAGACGGTGGTCGGCGTGCTCGCCGACGGCGCCTCCTTCGGCGGCCACGTGCTCGCCGGGCCGGACGGCGACTGGGAGTTCACCGCGAAGGCGGCCACCGCGGTCACCGTGCTGGCGCTGCCTCACCAGGCGTACCAGCTGGTCGCCGCCGAGTACCGGCAGCTGGACGACCACGTCCGGGGGCTGTCGGGCAACGGCCACCGGCCGCAGAACAGCCACGGCGAGGCCGCGATCGAGATGTCCGCCGGCCACGTCGGCGAGCACGCCCTGCCGGCCACCTTCGTCGACTACGAGGTCGCGCCCCGCGAGTACGAGCTGTCCGTGGCGCAGACCGTCCTGCGGGTCCACACCCGGGTCGCCGACCTCTACAACAAGCCGATGAACCAGACCGAGCAGCAGCTGCGGCTGACCATCGAGGCGCTGCGCGAGCGTCAGGAGCACGAGCTGGTCAACAACCCGGAGTTCGGCCTGCTCAACAACGCGGACTACGACCAGCGCATCCAGACCCACTCCGGCCCGCCCACCCCGGACGACCTGGACGAGCTGCTCAGCATGCGGCGCCAGACCACCCACCTCTTCGCGCACCCGCGGGCCATCGCCGCCTTCGGCCGCGAGTGCAACAGGCGCGGCCTGTACTTCGGCACGATCGAGGTCGGCGGCCACCACCTGCCCGCCTGGCGCGGGGTGCCGCTGCTGCCCTGCGGCAAGATCCCGGTCACCGACGGCCACACCACCTCGATCATCGCCATGCGCGCCGGCGAGGCCGAGCAGGGCGTCATCGGCCTCAACCAGACCGGCCTGCCCGACGAGTACGAGCCCGGCCTCAACGTGCGCTTCATGGGCATCGACGAGAAGGCCGTCATCAACTACCTCGTCAGCACCTACTACTCGGCGGCGGTGCTCGTCCCGGACGCGCTCGGAATCCTCGAGAACGTCGAGGTCAACCGTCCGCTCGGCTGAACGTCCCACCGCGGTCCGGGGCGGGCGCGCGCAGCAGCTGCAGCGAGCGCCCGCCCAGTACGACGCTGCCCGGCGCGCTGTGGCGGGCCGGCCCGGCCCCGTCCGCCGGGGCCGCGGTGTCGACCACCGTCTCGTAGCGGTCCGCCCACGGCGCACCGGGCAGCCGGAAGACGACCGGCTCGGCACCGGCGTTGACCAGCAGCAGGAAGCTGTCGTCCGTCACCGCCCGGCCCTGCTGGTCGCGCTCGGACATCGCGCTGCCGGAGAGCAGCATGCCGAGCACCGCGGTCGGCGCGAACCAGTCGGCCTCGGTCATCTGCTCGCCGCGCGGGGTGAACCAGGCGAGGTCGCGCTGCCCGCCCGGCACCGTCTCCCGCCCGGAGAAGAACGCCCGCTGGCGCAGCACCGGGTGGGAGCGGCGCAGCCGCACCAGGGTGGACACCAGGTCGGTGAGGGAGGCCCAGGCGGGGTCGTCCAGCAGCGACCAGTCCATCCAGCCGGTCTCGTTGTCCTGGCAGTAGGCGTTGTTGTTGCCGTGCTGGGTGCGGCCGAACTCGTCGCCCGCGGTGAGCATCGGCACGCCGCTGGACAGCAGCAGGGTGGCGAGCAGGTTGCGCAGCTGGCGGTGGCGCAGCCCGCGCACGGCCGCATCGTCCGTCTCGCCCTCGGTGCCGTGGTTCCAGGACCGGTTGTCGTCGGTGCCGTCCCGGTTGTGCTCGCCGTTGGCCTCGTTGTGCTTGCGGTTGTAGGAGACCAGGTCGCGCAGGGTGAAGCCGTCGTGCGCGGTGACGAAGTTGACCGAGGCGTAGGGGCGGCGGCCGCCGCGCTGGTAGAGGTCGGAGGAGCCGGAGAGGCGGTAGCCGAGCTCCCGGACGTCCGGTCTGGCACCGCGCCAGAAGTCGCGCACGGTGTCCCGGTACTTGTCGTTCCACTCGGCCCACAGCGGCGGGAAGCCGCCGACCTGGTAGCCGCCCGGGCCGACGTCCCACGGCTCGGCGATCAGTTTGACCCGGCTGAGCACCGGGTCCTGGGAGACGGCGGCGAGGAAGGGGTGGTGCATCTCCACCCCGTCGCTGCCGCGGGCGAGCGCCGCGGCCAGGTCGAAGCGGAACCCGTCGACGCCCATCTCGCCCACCCAGTACCGCAGCGAGTCGGTGATCAGCCGGACCACGTGCGGCTGCCGGGTGTCCAGGGTGTTGCCGCATCCGGTGTAGTCGGCGTAGCCGCGCCGGCTGCGGTCCAGCCGGTAGTAGCCGCCGTTGTCGATGCCGCGCAGCGACAGCGCCGGGCCCATCACGCCGGCCTCGGCGGTGTGGTTGTAGACCACGTCGAGGATCACCTCGATGCCGGCCGCGTGCAGCGCCCGCACCATCCGCTTGAACTCGCCGACCTGCCCGCCGCGGCTGCCGGAGGCGGAGTAGCCGGCGTGCGGGGCGAAGTAGCCGAGCGTGTTGTAGCCCCAGTAGTTGGTCAGGCCGCGGGACTGCAGGTGGTCCTCGCTGACGTGGTGGTGGACGGGCAGCAGCTCCACCGCGGTGACGCCCAGCCGGGTGAGGTGGGCGATCGCGGCGGGGTGCGCCAGGCCCGCGTAGGTGCCGCGGAGGTCCGGCGGCACGTCCGGGTGGCGCATGGTGAAGCCGCGCACGTGCATCTCGTACAGCACCGTCTCGGCCCACGGGGTCTTCGGCCGCTGGTCGTCGTACCAGTCGTCGTCGTCGTGGACGACGACCGCCTTGGGCACGTACGGCGCCGAGTCCCGGTTGTCGCGCACCGTGTCGGCGACGTCCGGCTCGGGCCAGCCGCGGACCGCGGTGCAGGTGGCGTCGTGGCTGGTGTATTGGCCGTCGATCGCCCGGGCGTACGGGTCGAGCAGCAGCTTGGCCGGGTTCCAGCGGGCGCCCGTCCAAGGGTCCCAGCGGCCGTGCACCCGGTAGCCGTAGCGGGTGCCGGGCAGCACGCCGGGCAGGTAGCCGTGCCAGGTCTGGAAGGTCTGCTCGGTCAGCCGGTGCCTGGTCTCGGTGCCGTCCTCGTCGAAGAGGCACAGCTCGACGGCCTCGGCGCCGGGCGCCCACAGTGCGAAGTTGGTGCCGCAGCCGCCGTCCGGGGCGGTGCGGAAGCGGGCGCCGAGCGGCTGCCAGCTGCCCGGCCACGGGTCGGGGGGCGCCGGCTGCGGGGCGGTGGGGCGCCCGGCCGCCGGATGGCGGCCGCTCCCGGGGCGCGTGCTCCGTCCCAGCTCCTGCCACGCCGTCATCGCCGCACCCTCCCTGCGCGGGGGTCCCGTACCCGCCCTCCAGTTGTTCCCTGATCCCGTGCAGGTGTCACGTGGCCGATCGTGTTGTGACGCTGGGTGAACGGGAGGACGTCCACGGGGTGGCGCGGACGAGTGTCCGGTGCTCCGCGGCATGGTTGCACCAGGTACCGGGCGGTCCGCGCCCGGACGGCGGAGAACGGGGGAACGGCATGCCCGCCATGGCACGGCGCTGGGTGCTGCGGGCGGCCGCGGCGGGGCTCGTCCTGCTCGCCGGATGCACCGGTGCGCCGCCCGGTGGTGACGGCGCGTCGCCGGACGCCGGCCGCGGCGGGCCGCGGACCTCCCGGGCGGCGATCGCCGCGGTGCCGGCCGACGGCACCCAGGACGTGCACTCCGACGCCGAGGTGGCCGTCACCGTGGCCGAGGGGAAGCTGCTGTCGGTCCGTCTGGCGGACGACCGCGGGGTCGCCGTGCCAGGGCGGACGGCGCCCGACGGCAGCCGCTGGACCCCGGAGGAGCCGCTCTCCCCGGCCACCCCGTACACCGTGGACGCGGTCGCGCAGGACGCCGACGGGCTGCGGGCCGACCACCACTCGACCTTCGCGACGGCCGGTCCGGCGCACAGCGTGGCCGCCTTCCTCACCCCGGAGGACGGCGTCACGGTGGGGGTGGGGATGCCGGTCTCGCTGCGCTTCACCCGGCCGATCGCCGACCGCGCCGCGGTGGAGCGGGCGGTGGCGGTGACCGCCGACCCGCCGGTGCCGCTGGCCGCGCACTGGTTCGGCAACCGGCGGCTGGACGTGCGGCCGCAGCACTACTGGGAGCCGGGCACCCGGGTCACCGTCTCGCTGCGGCTGAAGGACGTCGAGGTCGCGCCCGGCGAGTACGGCACCCAGACCAAGGACGCGGACTTCACCGTGGGCCGGGCCCGGGTCTCCACCGTCGACATCGCCGCCCGCACCCTGACGGTCCGCGAGGACGGCGTCCCGGTGCGCACCCTGAAGATCACCGCCGGAGGCCCGCAGCACCCCACCTACCGGGGGACCATGGTGATCTCGGAGAAGTTCGCCGAGACCCGGATGAACTCCCGGACGGTCGGCCTCGGCGACGAGTACGACATCAAGGACGTGCCGCACGCGATGCGGCTCACCGACTCCGGCACCTTCCTGCACGGCAACTACTGGGCCGACGAGGCCGTGTTCGGGACGGCCGACACCAGCCACGGCTGCATCGCCCTGGCCGACCGCCGGGGCGGCGACCCCGAGTCCCCGGCCGGCTGGTTCTTCGAGCACTCGCTGGTCGGCGACGTCGTCGAGGTGCACGGCGACACCGGTGCGACCGTCCCGCCCTCCAACGGCCTCAACGGCTGGAACATGCCCTGGCACGCCTGGCTGAACGGCAGCGCCCTCGGTCCTTCGGGTACCCCCTGAGGCCCGCGCAGGGATTCACCGAACCTGCCGAAGATTCACTCATTCGGGCCAGTTATCCTGGCGTGCCGCGCCCGCCGGTCCGTCCGGAGGGGGTGTGCGCGGAAGGAAGTCCGCGCCCCGGTGAAACCGACCCGGGCGGCGGCGCGTGTATGCAGCGTGAACACCGGGAGGGGAGCAACCGTGAAGGCGGTTCAGGCGGCCGAGGCCGCGATAGTCAGAGGTGCGGCCGGATCGGACCGCACCCGCCGCACCGCCCGCACCGCGGCGGTCGCGCTGGCCATGGGCGGCGTGCTGCTGTTCACCGCCGCCTGCAACGGTGACGGCGGATCGGGCGGCTCCAAGGGCTCCGGCGGCTCCGGCGCCAGTGCGAACGCGGACGCCTCGGCCGGCGGCTCCACCACCCAGGCCGCCCCCAAGACCTCCGCCGCGGTGCTCAGCGTGAGCGCCAAGGACGGTGCCACCGACGTCCAGCCGGGCGGTCTGACCGTGACGGTGGCGAGCGGCAAGCTCACCTCCGTCGAGGTGAAGGACAAGAACGACAAGGCGGTCGCCGGCACCATCGCCGCCGACGGCCTCAGCTGGAAGCCGGACGCGCCGCTCGCGGTCGGCATGGCCTACACGGTCAACGCGCAGGCCAAGGACGACGCCGGCCTGCCCGCCGCGATCTCCTCCGCGTTCACCACGCTGACGCCGGCGAAGAAGGTCAGCACCAACGACAACATCGCCGACAACGCCACCTACGGCGTCGGCATGATCGTCTCGGTGTCCTTCAACAAGCCGGTCAAGAACAAGGACGCCGTCGTCAAGGGCATCACCTTCGAGACCAGCAACGGCACCACGGTGAAGGGCCACTGGTTCGGCAGCCAGCGCCTGGACTTCCGCCCGGCCGAGTACTGGAAGCCCGGCACCAAGGTGACCGTCAAGTACCGGCTGAAGAACGTCGAGGTCTCGCCCGGCGTCTACGGCGACGTGGACCGCGACGAGCCGTTCACCATCGGCCGCTACCAGGTCAGCACGGTGGACGCCGCCAAGCACACCATGGTGGTGGCGAGCGGCAACGGCTCCTCCAAGACGATCCCGATCACCGCGGGCAACTCCCAGAACCCGTCCTGGAACGGCACGATGGTCATCTCCAGCAAGGAGAAGGTCACCCGGATGAACTCGGCGACCGTGGCCAACGTCAAGGGCGACGAGTACGACGTGCCGGACGTGCCGCACGCCATGCGCCTCACCACCACGGGCACCTACATCCACGGCAACTACTGGGGCAACGCCTTCGGCAAGTCCAACGCCAGCCACGGCTGCGTCGGCCTGAAGGACGTCAAGGGCGGCAGCGAGTCCTCCTCCGCCGGCACCTTCTTCAACAGCTCGCTGATCGGCGACGTGGTGAAGATCGTCAACTCCACGGGCCGCACCGTCGGCGCGGACAACGGCCTCAGCGGCTGGACGCTCCCCTGGAGCAACTGGTAGGCCGCCCCTCCTCCCGGACACCTGCAACGGCCCGGCCGCTCCCCGTCGAGCGGCCGGGCCGTTGCTGCTTCGTGACCGGATCGTCGCACGCCGGGCTGCAACCCGCGGTGCCTCCCGGAGCGTTCAACAGGTGGGGATCGCGCGAGGGAGTGCGCGACCGGACACGGGGGGAGTTGCCATGGGGTCGGTGCGCAGAGGGCTGACGGCGGGTGTGCTCGGGGGAGCACTGGTGCTCGCGGCCGCGGCCTGCGGCCCGTCCGGCGAGGGGAAGGACACCACCGCGTCCAAGGCCGGCACCACGGCGGCCAGGCCCAGGCCCACCGTTCCGGCCGCCGTGGTCGCCATCGAGCCGAAGAACGGCGCGACCGACGTCAAGCCGTCCGGCGCCCTCAAGGTCACCGCCACCGGCGGGAAGCTCACCGCCGTCAAGGTCACCGGCAGGGACGGCAAGGAGGTCCCCGGCGCCGCCTCCGCGGACGGCCTCGGCTGGACGCCCTCCGCCGCCCTCGCCGTCGGCGAGCAGTACAGGGTCGTGGCCCGGGCCACCGATGCCGACGGCCTGGAGACGACCGCCGAGAGCGCCTTCACCACGCTCACCCCGAGCAAGAAGATCGGTGCCGACGTCAACATCGACGACAACGCCACCTACGGCGTCGGCATGATCGTCTCACTGCGCTTCAGGAAGCCGGTGGAGAACCGCGCCGAGATCGAGAAGGCGGTGGTCTTCGAGACCTCCGACGGCACGGTGGTCAAGCCGCACTGGTTCGGCAAGACCCGGGTCGACTTCCGCCCGGAGAAGTTCTGGACGCCGCAGACCAAGGTCACCGTCCACTACCGGCTGAAGAGCGCCGAGGTCGCCCCGGGCGTGTACGGCGACCTCCAGGGCGACGACCACTTCACCGTCGGCCGCTCCCGGGTCAGCACCGCCGACGTGGCCACCCACCGGATGACCGTGGTGGAGAACGGGCAGACCGTGGACACCGTGAAGTTCACCGCGGGCAAGGCCGGTTTCGACAGCTGGAACGGCACGATGGTCGTCGAGGAGATGGCCCGCAAGACCCGGATGTCCTCGAACGGCGTCAGCGGGATCCGGGCCGGCGACGAGTACGACCTCGACGACGTGCCGCACGCCCTGCGCCTCACCGACTCCGGCACCTACGTGCACGGCAACTCCTGGGCGATCGGTTCGATGGGCCGGGCCAACGCCAGCCACGGCTGCATCGGCATCGCCGACACCCGCTACGGCAGCGACGGCACCGACGCCGGCCGTTTCTACAACGCGTCAATGATCGGTGATGTCGTCACCGTGGTGAATTCCAAGGGCGAGCAGGTCTCCGGCGAGAACGGGCTGAGCGGCTGGAACGTGCCCTGGACTGCCTGGTAGGCCCTCAGGCGTGCCGCTGTCATATGTCAGCCCGCCGTGATCGTTTGCTCATTGTCCGTACGCACCCGCATGCGTTCCGCAATGATGTGGGCCATGGCGGGATGGCGTGAGGCGGACCAGGCGTCGAATCGGGTGCTCGGCACGGCCGGTGACGATTCGTCGGCCGGCCCCGCCCTCGCGCTGGCGGCCCTGGAGCGGCTCACCGCGCGGGAGCTGGAGCAGGCCGCCTTCGAGCTGCTCCGCGACCCGGCGGTCGAGGAGGAGGTGCGGCTGCCCTCCCGGCCGGAGTCGGCCCGGATCGCCCGCCGCCTGGTGATCGCCGTGCTGCGCTGCTGGGAGCTGCCGCAGCAGCAGGACGCGGGCGAGCTGCTGGTCGCCGAGCTCGTCGCCAACGCCGTCCGGCACGCCGGGGGGCGCACGGTGGGCCTGAGGATGGCGCGCCGGCCGGGCTGGGTGCGGATCGAGGTCCGCGACTCCTCGCGGGCGCTGCCCTGCATGATCGTGGCGGCCGAGCGCGGCGGCGCCGAGAACGGCAACGGCCTGGTCCTGGTGGACGCGGTGTCGGACCGCTGGGGTGCCGACCTGATGCCCCGCGGCAAGGCCGTCTGGTGCGAGCTGAGGGTCCGCGAGAGAGCCGTCTGACCGGCGGGTGCGCCGCCCGGTCCGCGCCGCCCGGAGATGAGCCGCCCGGAAATGAGCAGGGCCCCCGTTCCGCTCGGTGTGCGGTGTCGGGGGCCCGTGCGCGTCACCGCGCGGCCAAGGGGGTGCGTGCCCCGCGGTGGAAACGGCCGAACCGGGTCGGTGGAGGCCGTGGAATGCCTCTACTGTCGCATGCTCGGACTGGTCTGGACAAATCGATCCAAAGGTGCATGCGTCTCATTGCCTTCGAAGGCGTGCATTCGGTGGCTTCCGACCTGCGAATGCTGTGTCGCGCGTGCGTCACTGCTGTCATGTCGCCAGCGCCTTTGCCGGCGAGAGCCGCGACGCCCGGACGGCCGGGTACAGGCTGGCCACCGTGCCGATGACCAGCAGCGCCACCGAGCCGAGGCCCGGCAGCAGCCCGCCCAGTGCCGCGTCGGTCGCCCGCTGCGCGGCCAGTGCGTCCGACGGCCGGGAGACCCGCACCGCCGACGGCGACTCCGGGTCGGCGGTCGCCGCCAGCACCGAGCGCACCGCCTCCACGGACGGCTGCACGGCCCGGACGAACAGCTCGGTCGGCCGCCCGTCGAAGCCCGGCAGCCGCTCGCCCGCCGGCCGGCCCACCAGTGCGGCCGAGTCCAACTCGCCGACCGGCGGCACCGGTTCGAGGACGCCCGTGACGGAGAGCCACTGGCCGCCGAGCCGCACCCGGGTGCCGGGCGCGGCCTCGGCCTGTCCATCGTCCGCTCGGTGGCGCGCATGCACGGCGGCCTGCGCGTGGAGGCCGTGCTCGGGTCCGAGGAACGGCCCGGAGGAGCCGTCCTCCGGTGGTTCCGGTGGATTCCCGGTGCCCGGGCGGGCGGCGCGCCCGGCGCCGTCAGCACTCGATGACGTTCACCGCCAGGCCGCCGCGCGAGGTCTCCTTGTACTTGATCTTCATGTCGGCGCCGGTCTCCTTCATGGTCTTGATCGCCTTGTCGAGGGAGACGTGGTGCCGGCCGTCGCCGCGCAGCGCCATCCGGGCCGCGGTGACGGCCTTCACGGAGGCCATGCCGTTGCGCTCGATGCAGGGGATCTGGACCAGGCCGCCGACCGGGTCGCAGGTGAGGCCGAGGTTGTGCTCGATGCCGATCTCCGCGGCGTTCTCCACCTGCTCCGGGGTGCCGCCGAGGACCTCGGCGAGGCCGCCGGCCGCCATCGAGCAGGCCGAGCCGACCTCGCCCTGGCAGCCGACCTCGGCACCGGAGATGGAGGCGTTCTCCTTGAAGAGCATGCCGATCGCACCGGCCGCCAGCAGGAAGCGCACGATGCCGTCGTCGTCGGCGCCGGGGATGAAGTTCATGAAGTAGTGCAGCACGGCCGGGACGATGCCCGCGGCGCCGTTGGTCGGTGCGGTGACCACGCGGCGGCCCGAGGCGTTCTCCTCGTTCACCGCCATCGCGTACAGGGTGACCCACTCCATCGCGTTCGCCGGGCCGATGCCCTCGGCGCGCAGCGCGCGGGCACCCGCGGCGGCCCGGCGGCGCACCTTCAGCCCGCCCGGCAGGATGCCCTCGCGGCCCATGCCGGCCGCCACGCACTCCTGCATGACGTGCCAGATCTCCAGCAGCCCGGCCCGGATCTCCGCCTCGGTGCGCCAGGCCTTCTCGTTCTCCAGCATCAGGCCGGAGATCGACAGCCCGGTCTCGCGGGTGAGCCGCAGCAGCTCCTCGCCGGTGCGGAAGGGGTAGCGCAGCACGGTGTCGTCGGGCTTGACGCGGTCGGCGCCTATCGCGTCCTCGTCGACCACGAAGCCGCCGCCGACCGAGTAGTAGGTCTTCTCCAGGACGGGCACGCCGGCCGCGTCGTAGGCGGCGAGGGTCATGCCGTTGGCGTGGTACGGCAGCGAGCGGCGCCGGTGCAGCACCAGCTGGCTGTCCGGGTCGAAGGCGATCTCGTGCTGGACGTCCTTGTCCTGGGCGAGCAGGCGCAGCCGCTTCTCCCGGTGGATGCGCTCGACGTCGAGGTCGGCCTGGTCGACGTCGACGGTGCGCGGCGAGTTGCCCTCCAGACCGAGCAGGACGGCCTTGGGGGTGCCGTGGCCGTGGCCGGTGGCGCCGAGCGAGCCGAACAGCTCGGCCCGCACCGAGGCGGTGCGGTCCAGCAGCCCCTCCGAGTTGAGGCGGCGCGCGAACATCCGGGCGGCGCGCATCGGGCCGACGGTGTGCGAGCTGGACGGCCCGATGCCGATGGAGAAGAGGTCGAAGACGCTGATGGCCACGGGGGGACGTCCTTGTCTGGTCTCGTGGAAGGACTTGCTGGGTGACACGGTTCGGGGCACCGTGCGCACTGTCCAGTGTGCTCGGTGCCCCGGAATTCCCGGCGAACGGCCGGGGTGGGGCCGTTCGCCGGGAGGAGACGGACTACAGCTCGGGGTAGAGCGGGTACTTCGCGGCCAGCGCCGTCACGCGGGCCTTGAGGGCGGTGGCCTTGGCCTCGTCGAAGCCCGGCAGCAGGGCCTCGGCGATGACGTCGGCGACCTCGCGGAAGTCCTCCGCCTGGAAGCCGCGGGTGGCCAGGGCCGGGGTGCCGACGCGCAGGCCGGAGGTGACCATCGGCGGGCGCGGGTCGTTCGGGACGGCGTTGCGGTTGACCGTGATGCCGACCTCGTGCAGGCGGTCCTCGGCGTCCTGGCCGTTGAGCTCGCTGTTGCGCAGGTCGACGAGGACGAGGTGCACGTCGGTGCCGCCGGAGAGCACCGAGACGCCGGCGTCCACGGTGTCCTGGCGGAGCAGGCGCTCGGCCAGGATCTTCGCGCCCTCCAGGGTGCGGCGCTGGCGGTCCTTGAACTCCTCCGAGGCGGCGACCTTGAAGGCCACGGCCTTGGCGGCGATCACGTGCTCCAGCGGGCCGCCCTGCTGGCCGGGGAAGACCGCGGAGTTGATCTTCTTGGCCCACTCCTCCTTGCAGAGGATGACGCCGCCGCGGGGGCCGCCGAGGGTCTTGTGGGTGGTGGTGGTGACCACGTCCGCGTACGGCACCGGGGAAGGGTGCAGGCCCGCGGCGACCAGGCCGGCGAAGTGCGCCATGTCGACCATGAGCAGGGCGCCGACCTCGTCCGCGATGCGGCGGAACTCGGCGAAGTCCAGCTGGCGCGGGTAGGCGGACCAGCCGGCGATGATCAGCTTCGGCTGGTGCTCCTTGGCCAGGCGCTCGACCTCGGCCATGTCGACCTGGCCGGTCTTCTCGTCGACGTGGTACGCGGCCACGTTGTAGAGCTTGCCGGAGAAGTTGATCTTCATGCCGTGGGTGAGGTGGCCGCCGTGCGCCAGGCTCAGGCCCAGGATGGTGTCGCCCGGCTGGATCAGAGCGAACATCGCCGCGGCGTTCGCCTGCGCGCCGGAGTGCGGCTGGACGTTCGCGTGCTCGGCGCCGAACAGCGCCTTCACCCGGTCGATGGCGATCTGCTCGGCGACGTCGACGTGCTCGCAGCCGCCGTAGTAGCGCTTGCCGGGGTAGCCCTCGGCGTACTTGTTGGTCAGGACCGACCCCTGGGCCTCCATGACCGCCACGGGGGCGAAGTTCTCGGAGGCGATCATTTCGAGGGTGGTCTGCTGGCGGTGCAGCTCGGCGTCGACCGCGGCCGCGATCTCCGGGTCGAGCGCGTGCAGGGACTGGTTGAGAACCGTCATGAGGTGGGGTCTCCCCGTGGAGCGAAGGGCCAGGGCGGGGCGGCCGCTGCGCTGCGGCCGCCCCGGAGAGCGGGCGGTCAGCCGCCGATGAAGGCGGTGTACGCGTCGGCGTCGAGCGTCTTGCCGGTCTCCTCGACGCGGACCTTGAACAGCCAGCCCTCCTCGAACGGGGAGCTGTTCACCAGCGCGTTGTCGTCGAGGACGGCCTGGTTGACCTCCACGACCTCGCCGGTGACGGGCGAGTACAGGTCGCTGACCGACTTGGTGGACTCCAGCTCGCCACAGGTCTCACCGGCGGTGACCGTGTCACCGACCTCGGGGAGCTGGACGTACACGATGTCGCCGAGGGCGTCCGCGGCGTGCGCGGTGATGCCGATCGTCGACACCCCGTCCACGGCGGCGGTCAGCCACTCGTGCTCCTCGGTGTACTGCAGGTGCGTGGGGTTGCTCATGGCGTCATTCTCCAGGATCGCAAGGGGGAGGGGCGGGGCCGTCCGCTGTGCGGACCGCTCGGTGAAGGGGCTTTTCGGCGCTCAGCGGGCGCGCTTGTAGAACGGCAGCGCAACGACCTCGACCGGCTCGGCCTTGCCGCGCACGTCGACGGCGACGGCGGTGCCGGGCTCGGCGTGCGCCGCGTCCACGTAGGCGATGGCGATCGGCTTGCCGAGGGTGGGGGAGGGCGCGCCGGAGGTGATCCGGCCGATCGGGTCGCCCTGGGCGTCGACCACCGCGTACTCGGCGCGCGGCACCCGCTTGCCCTCGGAGACCAGGCCGACCAGCTTGCGCGGCGGCGCGGACTCGGCCTCGGCGGCCGCCTGCTCCAGCGCCTTGCGGCCGACGAAGGCGCCCTCGTTGGTGGTCTTGTCGAAGCGCACCACGCGGCCGAGGCCGGCGTCGAACGGGGTCAGGTCGGTGGACAGCTCGTGGCCGTACAGCGGCATGCCCGCCTCCAGGCGCAGCGTGTCGCGGCAGGACAGGCCGCACGGCACCAGGCCCTTGTCGGCGCCCGCCTCGGTCAGCGCCTGCCACAGGTGCTCGGCGTCGGCCGGGGCGCAGAAGACCTCGAAGCCGTCCTCGCCGGTGTAGCCCGTACGGGCGAGCCAGACCTGCTTGCCGGCGACGGTCGCGGGCAGCAGCGCGTAGTACTTCAGGCCGGGCAGGTCGGCGTCGGTCAGCGAGGCGAGGATGCCGTTCGCCTCCGGGCCCTGGACGGCGATCAGCGCGTAGGCGTCGCGGTCGTCGCGGACGACCGCGTCGAAGCCCTCGGCGCGCTCGGTCAGCGCGTCCAGCACCACCTGGGCGTTGGAGGCGTTGGCGACCACCATGTACTCGTCCTCCGCGGTGCGGTAGACGATCAGGTCGTCGAGGATGCCGCCGTCCTCGCGGCAGATCATGGTGTAGCGGGCGCGCAGCACGCCGAGCGCGGAGATGAAGCCGACCAGCGCGTGGTCCAGCATCTCGCCGGCCTGCGGGCCGCTCACGGTGATCTCGCCCATGTGCGAGAGGTCGAACAGGCCGGCCTTCGTCCGGACGGCGAGGTGCTCCTCGCGCTCGCTGCCGTAGCGCAGCGGCATGTCCCAGCCGGCGAAGTCGGTCATGGTGGCACCGAGCGAGCGGTGCAGCGCGTCGAGCGCGGTGAGGCGGAGGGACATGACGGCAGGACTCCTTGGCTGCTTGCGGGCACGCGGGCGACCCTCCTGCCCGGGGGCGGGCAGGACGGGCTGGTGGAGTCTCCCCGTCTGTCGTCAACAACCTGAGAGCTTCACCGCCACCTCAAGGATGGCGGCTTGCACCGTGGGTGGGCGCACGGCGCGGCCGTGTCCACTTTCCAGATGTGCCTCGCCCGTGCGGTATGGGTGCCTGAGAGATTCCGGGGAGGACTTGCTCCTTCGGCGCCGGCCGCGCCCTGGGGGCGTTCCGGACTCTCCCGCGCGGGTTCGAGCGGCCAGTATGAACTTGGAGGTCGAGCGCGCTCATCATGGCATGCCGCCGGGCCTGATGGGAGAGGGGGCGGCCCGCTAGGCTCTGTACAGCGGTCGATCGAAGGGGCGGTACATGGGCTATCCGGCGGGCGAGGCACAGGCGTGGGCCGGTCCCGGCTCGGCGCCGGAGGGCGGCGGCTGGCCGTCCAACGAACTGGAGCAGGTGCTCACCGCGGCCCTCGGCGACCCCGGCGCGACGCCCCGGGTGATCGAGGTGCTGGCCCGCAGCCAGGTGTGGATCCCGCTGCCGGCCGGCGCCGACCCGCAGGGCACCTCGCTGGACCTGCCGACCATCGAGCTGGCCGGTACCCCGTACGTCCCGGTGTTCTCCTCGCAGGAGCAGTTCCTGCAGCACGCCCCCGGCATGCCGTTCGCGATCGCACCGGTCTGGGAGTTCGCCCGCGGCCTCCCGCTCGGCATCGGCATCGCGGTCAACCCGGAGGCGCCGGTGGGCATCCCGGTGCCGCCCGAGGGCGTCGGCGAGCTGCGCCGCGGACCGCAGGGCGACCGCTGGGACGCCGAGCCCGTCTCCGAGGGCGCCGCGGTGGCCCTGCGCGAGCCCGAGCCGCACCACGAGCCGTACGCCTTCCTCGCCGCGGCGACCGCCGAACTCCAGGCGCTGCCGGGCGTGCTGACGGCGCGCCGGGCGCTCGCCCGGGTGGAGGCCGACGCCCCGCAGCTGTACGTCGGGATCCAGCTCGACCCGGCCTGGCCGGCCGATCCCGCGCAGGTCAACGAGGCGCTCGGCCGTGCGATGGGAACCGCGCCGCCGCCCTGGGGCGTCCACCTGGTGCTGCTCGATCTTGCCGACGACCCCGTCGTCGAGTGGCTGCTCACCGCCGTGGCGCCGTTCTACGTCCGGGGGTGACCGCCTGCGCCGCACGGCGGCGGGGCGGCCGGGGGGTATGCGGCATGACGCCTGTCGGCCTTGCGCAATAGGGTGCTCCCCGACAGTGAGGGCGAGCGGCGGAAGACGGACAAGACGGGGCACGGCGACGTGAGCGAGCGGAGCGAGGCGGGCGCATGAGCGCGGCAGCGGCAGGCGGCGGGCCGGGCCAGTGGGGCCGGGCACCCGTGGCGCCCGCGGGCGGAGACCCGGGCGCCATCGAGCGCGCCCTCGGCGCGGTCGCCCCGGAGCGCTACGACGCGTACGAGAACCTGCTCCGGGCCCTCGCCCAGGGGCAGGTCTGGATGCTGCTCTGGCACGGCACCCCCGGCAGCCCCGACGCCCAGTACGGGAACATGGACATCGGCGGGCACGGCTACGCCCCCGCCGTCACCTCCGCCGAGCAGCTCGCCGCCAGCGGCTGGGCCCGCGGCCACGAGGTGATCTCCGGCACCGAGATCGCCGCCGCGCTGTTCCGGACCCGCTGGGGCCTGTGGCTGAACCCGCACGCGCCCGGCGGCGGCGTCGGCGTCCCGTGGGCCGACCTCAGACGCATCGCGGTGGGCCTGGACCGGCTCCCGGCCGGCCCGCTGGGCATCTCCGAACCCCGCCTGCACGCGCCGCAGTTCTACGGCCTGCTGGAGCAGCAGGCGGTGCAGGTCCGGCCGCTGCGCTCGCTGCGCCAGGCCTGGGTGCAGCCCGCCCTGGGCGAGGCGTACCTGGCCGTCGGGCTGGACCTGTACGACAACTCCCCGCCCGCGGTGGAGGCGGCGCGGGCGCTGGTGCAGCGCGCCGCCCAGCTGGCCCCGGAGGGGCTGGCGGTCTCCACCGTCGCGATGGCCGACGAGTTCGACCCGGTCGCGATGTGGATGCGCGCCAACGCCCGCCCGTTCTTCGACCGCGACGCCCAGTACGGGCACCCGCAGGGCGGGGCCCCCTACCCGGCCTATGGTTACTCTCCGCAGTCGGCGCCGGGGCCGCAGCCCTGGCCCCAGCAGCCGTGGCCCGGCTACCCCGGCCGCTGATCCACTTTCTTTTCCCGCACTTTACCGAGCCTTGTGGCGGAGGTCCGCCAGTGGCGGGTCATGCCCAGGTGGTGGCGGTTTCCCGCCGTTGGCGGGCTTCCGTCAGTACCCGTCTTGACAGGCTTGTTTCAGCCGTGTGAAGACGCCCATTCGAGGCCCGACGGGTCTGCATGTGGACAGATCACAGTTAGGCATCCTTCGGTTGCCCCCTCTGGCGGAACGCCTCTCCGATGACAGAGAGTGCTGCCCAACGCAGTGCGCGATCCGATCCCCACAAAGGTGAACGCGCCCTCCGGAACCCGCCGAACCGCGCGATGTGCATGCCGCGCACCGGCACCACGCAGGACCCGCTCCACCCCGCAACGCCGCGAACCCGCCACCCCGGTCCCCGAGTCCGGCCGGCCGGTTCCGGCACCCCGAAAACGAACTCTGCACCGCCGCACCGGCGTACGGAACCACCGCACCGCTCTGCACCGCACTGTCGCGAACTCCGGACCGCACCGGGGTCCGGGCCCTGATCGGGCCCGGGTCGCCCCGCCGGACCGGGCCGTGGGCCGGCCACCGTCGGCGAGGGGAACGAACTGACTCATGACCACACCCACCGAGACCACCGGCTCTGCCCGGCCCGAGGCCGCAACTGCCGCCCCGGCCAAGCGCATCCAGGGCCGTTCTCCGGGCCGGATCGCCTGGGACCGCCTGAAGCGTGACAAGGTCGCCCTCGCGGGCGGCGCCGTGGTGCTCCTGCTGATCCTCGCCGCGATCTTCGCTCCGGTGCTGACGGCGCTGTTCGGCCACCCGGTCGACGAGCCCCACCCGGACCAGATCAACCCGGACCTCGGCCTCCCCAAGGGCGCCTACGGCGGTATGAGCGGCGAGTTCCTGCTCGGCGTCGACCCGACCTTCGGCCGCGACGTCTTCAGCCGGATCCTCTACGGCGCCCAGATCTCGCTCACCGTGGCCTTCCTGGCGGCCGCAGTCTCCGTGGTGATCGGCGTGGTGCTCGGCGCCGCGGCCGGCTACTTCGGCGGCTGGATCGACACCGCGATCAGCCGGGTGATGGACGTCCTGCTGGCCTTCCCGCAGCTGCTGTTCTCCATCGCGCTGGTCTCGGTCATGCCGAACTCGCTGCTGGGCCTCGGCGGAACCACCCTGCGCATGGGCATCCTCGTCCTGGTCATCGGCTTCTTCGGCTGGCCGTACATCGGCCGCATCGTCCGCGGCCAGGCCCTGTCACTGCGCGAGCGGGAGTTCGTCGACGCCGCCCGCAGCCTGGGTGCCGGCAGCATCCACATCCTCTTCCGTGAGCTGCTGCCGAACCTGGTCGCACCGATCCTCGTCTACACGACGCTGATCATCCCCACCAACATCCTCAGCGAGGCGGCGCTCAGCTTCCTGGGCGCGGGCGTCAAGCCGCCGACGCCCTCCTGGGGCCAGATGCTCTCCGAGGCGACCAAGATCTACCAGGCCGACCCGACCTACATGGTCATCCCCGGTCTCGCGATCTTCGTCACGGTGCTCGCCTTCAACCTCTTCGGTGACGGCCTCCGTGACGCGCTCGACCCCAAGGGCAACTAGCCCGTACCCCCCACAGACCCGGCAGGTCCCTCTCAACCTGCCCGCCCCCGGCGGACCGTTCGTGCCCGCACATCATCAGGAGGACTCCGTACCCATGAAGCGCAACAGGACACTTGCCGCAGCCTCCCTCGTGGCTGTGCTCGCCCTGACCACCGCGGCCTGCGGCGGCACCAAGGGCGGTGGCACGAGCGACAACGCCGGCAAGGGCTCGACCGGCGGTTTCAACGCCGCGGTTGACAAGGTGCTGAACCCCTCCGACAAGAAGGGCGGCACGCTCAACCTCTGGACGTCGACCGACGTCGACTCGCTCGACCCGGGCCGCGCCTACTACGCCTCGGTGTGGAACTTCGAGCGGTTCTACGCCCGCACCCTCCTGTCCTACGACGCCAAGCCGGGCAAGGACGGCCTGAAGCTCGTCCCGGACCTCGCGGCCAACATGCCGTCCGTCTCCTCCGACGGCAAGACCTACACCTTCCACCTGAAGCAGGGTCTGAAGTTCGAGGACGGCTCGCCGATCACCTCGAAGGACATCAAGTACGGCATCGAGCGCATCTTCGCGCAGGACGTCGTCGCCGGTGGTCCGACCTACCTGATCCAGTCGCTGGACCAGGGCCAGGACTACAAGGGCCCCTACACCGACACCGACCCCAACAAGCTGGGTCTGAAGTCGGTCGAGACCCCGTCCGACACCACCATCGTCTTCAAGCTGGCGAAGCCGGACTCCTCCTTCCCGTACCTGCTCGCGATGGGCTCCGCCTCGCCCATCCCGCAGAAGCTGGACACCGGTGCCAAGTACGGTGAGAAGCCGGTCTCCTCCGGCCCGTACAAGTTCGCCAAGGTCGAGCCGGGCAAGGGCTACGAGCTGGTCCGCAACGAGAACTGGGACCCGGCCACCGACCCGTTCCGCAAGGCGCTGCCGGACACCGTCAAGCTGACCGTCACCTCCAACGCCGACGACATGGACGCCCGCCTGCTGGCCGGCACCGTCGACCTCGACTTCGGCCAGACCGGTCTCTCCCAGGCCGCCCAGGTCAAGGTCCTCCAGGACGAGAAGCTCAAGGCCAACACGGACGACCCGTACAACGGCTTCATCCGCTTCATCGCGCTGAACCAGAAGGTCGCGCCCTTCGACAACATCCACTGCCGCAAGGCCGTGCTGTACGCGGCCGACACCACCGCGCTGCAGACCGCCCGCGGCGGTTCGGTCGCCGGCTCCACCTACGGCAACATGCTGCCCCCGAACATCCTCGGCTCGGACGACTACGACCCGTTCGGTCTGACCAAGGGCAAGCCGGACCTGGAGAAGGCCAAGGCCGAGCTCAAGGAGTGCGGCAAGGCCGACGGCTTCACCACCACCATCGCCGTCCGCGGCAACAAGGCCAAGGAGGTCAACTCGGCCGTCGCGCTGCAGACCGCCCTCAAGGCCATCAACGTCACCGTCAACGTCGACCAGTACGACGGCAAGCTGCTCGCCTCCGTCGCCGGTGCGCCGGACGTCGTCCACCAGAAGGGCTACGGCCTGATCGTGGCCGGCTGGGGCGCCGACTACCCGAACGGCGCGGGCTACATGCAGCCCCTGATGGACAGCCGTTTCATCACCAAGACGGGTAACAGCAACTACCCGGAGACCGCCGACCCGGCGATCGACAAGCTCTTCGACGAGGCCGCTGCCCAGACCGACCCGGCCAAGGCCGCCGAGATCTACAAGCAGATCAACCACAAGGTCGTCGACACCGCGGTGTGGCTGCCGGTCGTGGCCGACAAGGCGCTCAACTACCGCAACCCGCGCCTGACCAACGTCTTCATCAACGACGCGTTCGGCGAGGTCGACTTCCAGGCCCTGGGCGTCTCCGACGGCAAGTGACCTGCCCCTCCCGCACCCGTAGTTCGCACAGCTAGTCCGAAGGGCAGGTGAAGGCTCCGCCCGGGCCGGTCGGCGTCCCCACAGGGACGCGGCCGGCCCGGGGCGGGGCCGACCGCAGTGCTCGTATATCTCATCCGACGGCTCGTCAATGTCGTCGCCATGCTGCTGGTGGTCTCCGCGGTCACCTTCGGCATCTTCTTCATGGTGCCGAAGCTGACCGGGACCGACCCTGCGCTGCTCTACGTCGGCAAGATCGCCGACAAGGTGGCCGTCGAGGGTATCCGACACAAGATGGGCCTCGACAAGTCCGTCGTCGAGCAGTACTTCCTGTTCCTGAAGGGCCTGTTCGTCGGGCGCGACTACAGCACCGGCGTGGACCTCACCCACTGTGCCGCGCCGTGCTTCGGTTACTCCTTCAAGACCGAGCAGGAGGTGTGGCCCGTCCTGCTCGACCGGCTGGGCGTCACCGCCTCGCTCGCCTTCGGCGCGGCCGCGCTGTGGCTGGTGTTCGGCACCGCCACCGGTGTGGTCTCCGCGCTGCGCCGCCGCACCCTGCTGGACCGCTTCACCATGACGACCGCCCTGGCCGGCGTCTCGCTGCCGATCTACTTCACCGGCATGCTCGCCAGCGCGATCTTCGTCTACCAGCTCGGCTGGTTCCCGCACGACTACGTGAACTTCGCCGACGACCCGGTCGCGTGGTTCCAGAACCTCGTGCTGCCGTGGATCACCCTGGCGTTCCTCTTCGCCGCGACCTACGCCCGCCTCACCCGCGCCACCCTCCTGGAGGTGCTGGGCGAGGACTACATCCGCACCGCCCGGGCCAAGGGCCTCGGCGAGCGGACGGTCATCGGCAAGCACGCCATGCGCTCCACCCTCACCCCGATCCTCACCGTCTTCGGCATGGACCTCGGAGGCCTGATCGGCGGCGCGGTGCTCACCGAGTCGACCTTCAACTTCCGCGGACTCGGCTACGAGGCGGTCACCGCGGTCAACTCCAGCGACCTGCCGGTGATCATGGGTGTCACCCTCTTCGCCGGATTCTTCATCATCCTGGCCAACCTGCTGGTTGACGTGATGTACGCAGTTGTCGATCCCCGGGTGAGGCTGGCATGAGCAAGACCCTGAACACCACCAAGCCCTCGGCCTTCCTCTCGGTGCGCGACCTGCGGGTCCACTTCCCCACCGAGGACGGCCTGGTCAAGTCCGTGGACGGGCTCACCTTCGACCTCGAGAAGGGCAAGACCCTCGGGATCGTCGGCGAGTCCGGCTCCGGGAAGTCCGTCACCTCGCTGTCGATCATGGGCCTGCACCGCACCGGCACCAAGCGCGGCGCCCCCCGGATCACCGGCGAGGTCTGGCTGGACGGCGAGGAGCTGGTCGGGGCCGACCCCGACCGGGTCCGCAAGCTCCGCGGCCACAAGATGGCGATGATCTTCCAGGACCCGCTGACCGCGATGCATCCGTACTACTCGGTGGGCGCGCAGATCATCGAGGGCTACCGGGCGCACCACCCGGGTGCCACCAAGAAGCAGGCCCGCACCCGGGCGATCGAGATGCTCGACCGGGTCGGCATCCCGCAGCCGGACAAGCGGGTGGACGCCTACCCGCACGAGTTCTCCGGCGGCATGCGCCAGCGCGCCATGATCGCGATGGCCCTGGTCAACGACCCCTCGCTGCTGATCGCCGACGAGCCGACCACCGCCCTGGACGTCACCGTCCAGGCGCAGATCCTGGACCTCATCCGGGACCTGCAGAAGGAGTTCGGCTCGGCCGTCATCATCATCACCCACGACCTCGGCGTGGTCGCCGAGCTCGCCGACGACATCCTGGTGATGTACGGCGGCAAGTCCGTCGAGCGCGGCCCCGCCGCGTCCCTCTTCGAGGCACCCGAGCACCCCTACACCTGGGGCCTGCTCGGCTCGATGCCCCGGCTCGACCGGGAGCTCCAGGACCGGCTGATCCCGGTCAAGGGCACCCCCCCGAGCCTGATCAACGTGCCGTCCGGCTGCGCCTTCCACCCGCGCTGCCCGTACGCCGAGCTGACCGGCGGGCGCTCCACCTCCGAGGTGCCCGTGCTGGCCGAGGCCGCCCCCCGGCACCTCGCGGCCTGCCACCTGCCGATCGCCGAACGGCACCGGATCTTCGCCGAAGAGATCGCGCCCCGGCTGTGACCCGGCCGCCAGTACCACACTCAGGAGACAACCGATGACGGACTCGAAGACGGCGGCGATCCCCGCACCCGCGCCCGCCTCCGACCGTCAGCCCCTGCTCAAGGTGACCGGGCTGACCAAGCACTTCCCGATCACCAAGGGGCTGCTGCGCCGCCAGTCCGGCGCCGTGCGCGCCGTGGACGGCCTCGACTTCGAGGTCCGGGCCGGCGAGACCCTCGGCGTGGTCGGCGAGTCCGGCTGCGGCAAGTCCACGATGGGCCGCCTGGTGACCCGTCTGGACGAGCCGACCGGCGGAAAGATCGAGTTCGAGGGCACCGACATCACGCACCTCGGCGTCTCTGCGATGCGCCCGCTCCGCCGGGACATCCAGATGATCTTCCAGGACCCGTACTCCTCGCTCAACCCGCGGCACACGGTCGGCACCATCGTCGGTGCGCCGTTCCGGCTGCAGAAGGTGGCGACCGAGAGCGGCGTGAAGAAGGCCGTGCAGGAGCTCCTCGAGCTCTGCGGCCTGAGCCCGGAGCACTACAACCGCTACCCGCACGAGTTCTCCGGCGGCCAGCGCCAGCGCATCGGCATCGCCCGTGCGCTCGCCCTCAAGCCGAAGATGATCGTCGCGGACGAGCCGGTCTCCGCGCTCGACGTGTCGATCCAGGCGCAGGTGGTCAACCTGCTGGACGACCTGCAGAACGAGCTGGGCCTGACCTACCTGATCATCGCCCACGACCTCTCGGTCGTCCGGCACGTCTCGGACCGCGTCGCGGTGATGTACCTCGGCAAGATCGTCGAGATCGCCGACCGGGACGCGCTGTACGGCGCGCCGATGCACCCGTACACCAACGCGCTGATGTCCGCCGTCCCGACGCCGGACCCGCGCCGCAAGGAGCGCCGCGAGCGCATCCTGCTCACCGGTGACGTCCCCTCGCCGCTCAACCCGCCGAGCGGCTGCCGCTTCCGCACCCGCTGCTGGAAGGCGCAGGACGTCTGCGCCACCCAGGAGCCGCCGCTGGTCGCGGCCGCACCGGGGCACCAGGTGGCCTGCCACTTCCCGGAGAACTCCGAGCCGGGCACCGGTGCGCACGCCAAGCGGCTCGGCGGCATCCACGCCCAGCGGGGCACCGACCTCGGCTGACCCCCGCAGTACCCCCGGCCGGCCCGGGTGCCTGTTTCAGGCACCCGGGCCGAGCCGTGCCAGGGCGTCGACGACCGACGCCCAGTGCGCCCGCTGCCGCTCGCGCTCCTGCGCATCGGCCAGTCGCTCCTGGTGGAAGCGCAGCACCGCGCCGCGCGGCGCGGGCGAGACGGTCACCTGCAACGTGGTGTCGCCCGCACGGCCGGGCGGCCGCCAGGTCAGCCGCAGCCGCGAACCCGGGTGGTGGCTGCGGACCTCGCCCGCCGTGCCGTCGGCCGTCCGGTACGCGGCGCCCCTTCCGCCGAGCGGCCCGGTGCCCTCGCCGAGCCAGAGGGCCAGCCCCTCGGGCGAGGTGACGAGGCGCCAGAGCGCCTCGGGCGGGTACGGCAGCGTCCGGGAGACGCCGATCTCCCAGCCGGCGTCCGCGGTCAGCCCGGTGGGTCGTGCGTTCGCGGTGGACACGGTCATCCCTCCTGTCCGGCCCTGCGGGCGCGCAGCGCCTTGACCTTCTGTCGGTTGCCGCACCGCTCCATCGAGCACCAGCGCCGCCGTCCGGGCCGGGAGGTGTCGACGAAGACCAGCTGGCAGTCGTCGGCCCCGCAGGCGCGGATGCGCCCGGCGAAGGGGCCGGTGAGGAGTGCGACGGCGTCCCGGGCGACGGCCGAGAGCACGGCGGTCGCACTGGTCGGGGCCGGGGCGGCGGGCCGCCCGTCGTGGCCGATCCGCGGGACGGGCGGGGGTGCGGCGGCCGCCCGGTTGAGCACGTCGTAGTCGGCGGGGGCGCCCGGCGTGCCCTGGGCGCGGGCCTCGGCGAGCCGCCAGAGCGCGTCGCGCAGCTCCCGGGCGGCGCCCACCTCGGCCTCGCCGACCTCCACCCCGCCGGTCTCCAGGCGGCACGCGGCGATCCAGTCCGCGAGGTCGGCGGGCCGGTGCAGCACCTCGTAACGTGCGTAGGGGCCGGGGCCTCCGGTGGGCAGCAGCTCCAGGCAGAGCGCACCGGGGTCGAAACGCCACGCGGTGCCTTCGGGGGAGTGCAGCACGAGTCCGGTTGCGGCGTCGTTCATGTAACCACTATAACCGGTAGCATGACACTGGACTGGAAGATCGTCGTCGACTGCGCAGACCCGCACCGCCAGGCCGCCTTCTGGGCCGAGGCGCTCGGCTACCTGGTGGAGGACAACAGCCCCGTCGTGGAGCACCTGGTTGCCGGCGGCGCCCTGCCCACCGAGGCCTGGACGGTCGTCGACGGCCGCAAGGCCTTCCGCACGATGGCCGCCGTCCGGCACCCCGACGACCCGTTCGACCCGGCCACCGGCATCGGCCGCGGCCGGCGCCTGCTCTTCCAGGCCGTTCCGGAGCCCAAGACCGTCAAGAACCGCCTCCACCTGGACCTGCACGCCGGCCCCGAGCGCCGCGAGTCCGAGGTCGACCGGCTGACCGCCCTCGGCGCCACCGTGCTCGCCCGCATCGACGAGCCGGGCAGCCGGCACGTCACCCTCGCGGACCCCGAGGGCAACGAGTTCTGCGTCCAGTGAGCGGCACGGTGTTTCCATGAGCGGCACAGGGGGAGCGATGGACTTCGCAGAGTTCGAACGGCACGGCTGGGCCCGGCGCAGCACCGGCTACGACGAGGGCTTCGGCGCCATGACCGCCGGCGTCCACCCGGTGCTGCTGGACGCGGCCGGGGTGGCCGCCGGCACCCGACTGCTGGAGGTGGGCTGCGGCCCCGGCCGGCTCTCGGCACTCGCCCTGGCCCGCGGCGCCGAGGTGGTCGCCACCGACGCGGTCGCCGAGATGGCCGCCGTCGCCGCCGCGGCGCTGCCCGGCGCCCGGGTCGAACAGGCCGCGCTGCCCGGACTTCCCTACCCCGGGGGCAGCTTCGACGCGGCGGTGGGCGCCTTCGTCGTCAACCACGTGCCCGACCCGCCGGCCGCCGCCGCCGACCTGCACCGAGTGCTCGCCCCCGGCGGCCGCCTCGCCCTCTCCTGCTGGGACACCCTGGCGGCCAACCGCGCCCAGGGCCTGTTCTTCGACGCCGTCCGCGCGGTCGGCGGCGACGACCCCGCGGGGCTGCCCGGCGCCTCCCCCTTCGCCCGGTACGCCTCGCCCGGGGGCTTCGCCGGCCTGCTCGACGCGGCCGGCTTCGCCGAGGTGGAGGTCCGGCCGGTCCGCTGGACGCACCGGGTCGACCCGGAGGCCTGGTGGCAGCACGTGCTCGGCGGTACCGTGCTCACCTCCGCGCTGATCGAGAACCGGCCGCCCGAGGCGGTCGCCCTGATCCGCGCCGAGTACCTCCGCCTCGCCGCCCCGTACGCGGCCGGAGGCCTCCCGGTGGCCGCCCTGGTCGCGAGCGCCACCCGGCGGTAGCCGGGCAGGCCCCCGGGTGGCCGGTCCGTCCCGGGTCCTTCGTCCGGACCAGTGGGCGGGGTCTGGTGTTGCGGGTCGTCGGGAGGCTGCGTTCACTGACGGTGTTCGGAACCGATCGACGACGGCGCCTGCCCGGGCGGCCGGGGGAGTTGGGCCAGATGCTCTCAGCACGCAGCCTGTTCCAGGAGATCCACGACAACGACGAGTCGTTCCGTCTGTTCTGCAGCATCGCGGCGAAGGGCGAGGACCAGGGCGGCTGGGAGAACGCGCGGATCTCCAAGCTCGTCACCGACCAGGTCCTCGCCCCCAAGATCGCCCGGCACGGTGCGGACGAGGACAAGCACGGGCGGATCTTCAACGCCCTGCTGCACAAGCGCGGGCTGGCGCCGGTCGAGGTCCCCGACGACACCGACTACACGATGCTGCTGGAGCACCAGGGCATCGGCCTCGCCCACAGCCGGCTCCGCCGCGACGAGCCGCTCACCGAGCAGGACGTCATCACCTACCTCGCGCACAGCCGGGTCACCGAGCAGCGGGCCGCCGAACAGATGCAGCTGCTGAAGAAGGTCTTCGGCGACCACCCGGTGGTCGGCCGCGCGGTGCGGATGATCTCCAACGACGAGGACAACCACCTGGCCTTCTGCCACGAGGAGTTGCTCCGCCTCGCCGCAGCCGGCCACGGCCGGGCGATCCTGGACACCCTCCAGGAGAGCGCCCGGGCCGAGATCCGCACCTACCGCGACGTCAGCCTCGCCGTCATGGCGCACATGGGGGAGATCCTCCGCTGGCCGCGCGCCAAGTCGGCCGTCCTCGCCGCGGGCATCCACGCCGTCTACGCGTACGAACGGGCCCTGGGCTGGCGGCGGATGACGACCCTGTCGATGCCGGAGCGGCGCAATGCGCTCGGCGGCCCGGCCCCCGTGGAGTCCTTCGCCTGATCGGGGCCGTTCCCCGAAGGCCCGTCACCGTCCGACGGCGGGGTGCTACCTTCCGTGCCATGGAGCCGGAGTCGCACCTCGCCGTCGACGTACTCGCCGCCGCCGCCGTCGTCGACCTCTCCAACGTGGTGCGCGAGACCGGTCTGTGCAGCGGCCGCAAGGCCGACCTCGGCCGCTTCACCGCGCTCCTCGCCGCCCTCGTCCGGTACACCGGCGACCCGGCCGTGCAGGTCTACCCGGTCTGCGACCGCTCGCTGCTCGACCTGCCCGAACTCACCCGCGCCGAACGGGAGACGCTCGCCGACTGGGAGCGCCGCACCCTGATCGAGGTGCTCCCGGTCGCCGACGACCGGGTGCTCGAACTCGCCGACCGCACCGGCCGACCGGTCGTCAGCAGCGACAACTTCCACGACCACCTCCGCCGGTACCGGTGGATCGCCGGCAGCCGCCGCCGCTTCCTGCAGCCCGTGGCGATCCCCGCCCCGCCCGGCGTCGCCGTCCGGCCCCGGTACATGGAGCTCCCGCCGGACTGGGTGATCTCCCGCAAGGAGGAGGAGAGCGCGCTGATCGCCGCCGGCCTCTACGACCGCCGCGGCGCCGGCCCGCGCCGCGAGCTGCTCTCCCGCCGCTGGCGCTGCCCCGTCGACGGCTGCCCCACCTTCGGCCGGCGGGCGCCCGCCGCAGGCCCGCTGCCGGACTGCCGGGGGCACCGCACCCCGCACTGCCCCACCCACCAGCGGCCGCTCGCCGACCTCGGCGACGCACCGCACCGCAGCCAGCTCAAGGTGCGGATCGACGGCATCGTGCGCTGCCGCCGGGTGGTGGCCGAGGGCCGGCCGCTCACCGTCGGCCGCGCCTCCCGGGAACCCGGGGTCCCGCTCGCCGCCTGGCTCTCCGGCGCCGCCAGGGAGTGGATCAGCCGCGACCACGTCGCCGTCCGGCAGGCCGGCCCGCGGATCACCGTCGAGGACCTGAGCAGCAACGGCACCCGCATCCGCCGCCAGGACGGCCAGGAGATCCTGCTGCGCCGCGGCCAGAGCCGGACGCTGGCCCGCGGGGACGTCGTGCTGCTCCACGACACCGTCGAACTCCTGCTCAGCGGGAAGGAGTTCGCCTTCGACGAGGAGGCCGGCCAGGCGCCGCCGCAGGGCGAGGCGCTGCGCGCCACCTGGATCCAGCCGCCGCAAAGACCCGGACGGCGGCGGTGACCGCGGCCGGCGACCTGCTCGCCGGCCGCTACCTGCTGCTGCAGGAGCGCGGCCGGGGCGGTTTCGGCACCGTCTTCCGCGGCCACGACCGGGTGCTGGACCGCGAGATCGCGGTCAAGGTGCTCAACCCCTCCGCCGACGACGGCCACACCGTGGTGCGCGGCCGCTTCGACCGCGAGGCCAGGCTGCTGGCCGGGCTCGACCACCCGGGCATCGTCGGCGTGCTCGACCGCGGCACGCACGGCCGCACCGCGTTCATCGTCATGGAGTACCTGCCCGGCCCCGACCTGCAGGTCCTGCTCCGGGAGCACGGCGGCCCGCTCCCGGTGGCCGAGGTGCTCCGCCACGGCGTCCGGGTCGCGGACGCCCTCGACCACGCGCACACCCGGCCCGCCCCGGTCGTGCACCGCGACCTCAAGCCGTCCAACCTCATGCTGGACCGCCGCGGCGAGGTCCGGGTCCTCGACTTCGGCATGGCGGTCGCCCCGGCCGCCGGGCTCACCCGCTACACGCGGCTCGGCAGCGTGCTCGGCACGCTGCTGTACATGGCGCCGGAACAGCTGGTCGGCGAGGAGGCGGACACCCCCGCCGACCTGTACGCCTTCGGTGCCGTCCTGCACACCCTGCTCACCGGCGTGCCGCCCTTCCTGCCGACCGGGGGCCACGCGGACTTCGTCCGCGCGGTGCTCACCCGGGCGCCCGGACCGCCCTCCGCACCGGCCGGGTTGGCCGCGCTCGTACTGGCCATGCTGGCCAAGCGGCCCGGCGACCGGCCCACCGCGGCCACCGTCCGGGACACCCTCGGCGGGCTCCTCCGGCAGGGCGTGGGGGAGGCCCCGGAGATCACCGCCACCTCCGCCCGGCTGCTCGCCGCGGCCGAGTGGGACGTGCCCACCGGCGCCGCGGCGGCCTCCGCCCCGGTCTCCGCGGCCGGTGCCTCCGGCGCGGCCCCGGCGCGGGAGGGCACCGCGGGGCAGCGGCACGAGGCGGCGTGGGAGCAGCTCGAACTCGCCGAACGGGAGCTGGCCTCCGGGCGGCAGGCGGCGGCGGGGCACCGGTTCGCCGCACTGGCCGACCGGCTCGCCGCCGCGGGGGAGGGCCGCAGCCCGGCCGCGCTCGCCGCCCGGCTCGGCGCGGTGCGCGCACTGCGCGGACTCGGCCGGCGCGAGGAGGCCGCCCAGCGGCTGGCCGCGCTCGCCGCCGACACCGCAGCCGCACTGCCGGAGCACCACCCGCTCGCCCGCGCCGTCCGCGGCCTGCCGCCGCACTGACCGGCCGGTCGCGGCGGCGCCCGGCCGACGGCCCGTCAGCCGGGGTGCCCGGCGGTGAGCCGGACCTCGACCCGGATGTCCTGGGCCACCCGCAGCCGGTCGCCGTCGGTGAGCAGGCGGCGCACCCCCGGCGGCAGCCGCCGTTCGTTCAGCCTGGTGCGGTTGGTGGAGCCGAGGTCCTCCACCCAGGCCGGCCCGTCCGCCGCCAGCCCGGCCCGCAGGTGGCGGCCCGACATGGTGGGCAGCCCGCGGAAGAGGTACGAGTACGGCGACTGCACCGGGTCGCGCCCGAGCACCGCCTGCTCCCCGGCGGCCAGCTCGACCGTGCCGGTCGGGAAGACCAGCCGCAGCACGGGCCCGGGCCGCAGCAGCGCGTACGGGGCCAGACAGCCGCGGCACACCAGCTGCCGCCCGTCCGGTCGGACGGTGCCGCAGGCGCACCGGTCGGCGGATGTGTACGGCACCCGCGCCCCCTCCCTCGCCCCTCGGGGAGGAGTCTGCCGCAACCCGGTGCAGCCGTGCGGTCCCACGGCAGGGCGGACCCACCGGCGTGGGTGGTGCAAGATCGGACAATCCGACCGGGGAGGATGGGGCGGTGAGCTCGCAAATCTTCTCCCCGGGGCTGCAGCAGGCCCTGGACCTGGTCGGCATCTTCGTCTTCGCCCTGTCCGGCGGCCTGCTGGCCGTCCGCAAGAACATGGACATCTTCGGCATCTGCGTCCTCGCCGAGGCGACCGCCCTCGGCGGGGGCGTCATGCGCGACCTGGTCATCGGGGCCACACCGGTGGCGGCCTTCACCAACCTCGGCTACTTCTCCACCCCGCTCGCCGCCGGGCTCGTCGTCTTCTTCCTGCACCCGCAGGTCGAACGGATCAACACCGCCGTGCAGACCCTGGACGCCGCGGGCCTCGGCCTGTTCTGCGTCGCCGGCACCATCAAGGCCCACGACTACGGCCTGGGCTTCGTCCCGTCCGTCGCCCTGGGCATGCTCACCGCGGCCGGCGGCGGCGTGGTCCGCGACCTGCTCGCCCTCGAACCGCCCGCCCTGCTGCGCTGGGACCGCGAGATCTACGCGGTGCCCGCCCTGGTCGGCTCCACCGTCGTCGCGGCGCTCATCGCCGGCAACCGGCTCACCCCGCTGAACGCCGGCGCGGCCGCGCTCAGCGCCTTCGCCATCCGGATGCTCGCGCTCAGGTACGGCTGGCGCGCACCACGTGCTTGGCACCGCAACGATTCTCGCACCAGCGAGGAGTAGGCGAACCGCCGTACGCCAGCGAGATCGCCTCCGCCGTGCACAGCAGCTCCGGAAGCAGCCGGCTCAGCTCCGCCTCCACGGCCAGCCGGGCCGGCGCGGAGATCGTGCACACCGCGATCGACCGGCCCTCGGCGCCGATGATCGGCGCCGCCACGCAGTCCACCGCCTCCCGGTAGCCGCCCTGGTCCGCCGCCCAGCCGCGGCGGCGGACGGCCTCCAGCTCGGTCCGCAGCCGCGGATCCGGCGGCTCCGCGCCCGTACTGCTGCCGTCCAGGTCCTCCAGAAACGCCGTCAGCTGCTCCTCCGGCAGATCCGCCAGCAGCACCTTGCCCGCCGCGCAGGCCGCCGCGGGGATGCGCGTGCCGATCCGCCCGGCCGCCTCCGGCGCACCCGCCTGCACCGCCGGGTACCGGCCCTCCACCCGGTCCAGGTAGAGCACCGCGCCGTCCTCCAGCACCGCCAGCTGCACGGTGTGCCCGTACCGCTCGTTCAACGACGCCAGGTACGGCGCGGCGACCTGCCGGATGTCGATGCCCTCCAGGGCCTGCTGCGCCAGCCCGAACAGCCGGCCGCCCAGCCGGTAGCGGTGGTCCGGCTGGCGGTGCACGAAACCGTGTTCCTGCAGGGTGCGCAGCAGCCGCAGCGCCGTGGACTTGTGCACCCCGATCCGCGCGGCCGCCTGCTCCAGCGAGGCAGGGCCGTCCCCGAGCGAGGCGAGGATCGTCAGCGCCCGGTCCACCGTCTGCGACATCCGTCCACCCCTCAACGCACGGCAGTGAGGCAGGAGGCTAACGGCGCGTTGCACAGGCTGCAATGGCCAAATCGTGACCCCGCCGGACCTCCCGCCCGGCGCACCCCGTGACGGCCCCTACACTGGGAGCCGCCATGCCATATCTCGACCACGCAGCCACCACCCCGATGCTGCCCGAGGCCGTCGCCGCCATGACCGCCCACCTCGGGATCGTCGGCAACGCCTCCTCGCTGCACGCGGCCGGCCGCCGTGCCCGCCGGGTGGTCGAGGAGTCCCGCGAGTCCCTCGCCGAGGCGCTCGGCGCCCGTCCCAGCGAGATCGTCCTCACCGGCGGCGGCACCGAATCCGACAACCTCGCCGTCAAGGGCCTCTACTGGGCCCGCCGCGACGCCGACCCGCTGCGCCGCCGGGTGCTGTGCAGCCCCGTCGAGCACCACGCCGTACTGGACGCCGTCCACTGGCTCTCCGAGCACGAGGGCGCCCAGGTCGAGTACCTGCCCGTCGACGCCCACGGCCGGGTCCACCCGCTCGCGCTGCGCGAGGCAATCGAACGCAATCCGGCGGACGTCGCCCTGGTCACCGTCATGTGGGCCAACAACGAGGTCGGCACCCTCCAGCCCGTCGTCGAACTCGCCGCCGTCGCCCGCGAGTTCGACATCCCGATGCACGCCGACGCGGTGCAGGCGCTCGGCCAGGTCCCGGTCTCCTTCGCCGATTCCGGCCTCACCGCCCTCACCGTCACCGGCCACAAGATCGGCGGCCCGTACGGCATCGGCGCCCTGCTGCTCGCCCGCAACGCCGCACCCGTCCCGCTGCTGCACGGCGGCGGCCAGGAACGCGACGTCCGCTCCGGTACCCTCGACGTGCCCGCCGCCGCCGGCTTCGCCGCCGCAGCCGCCCTCGCCGTCGAACGCCGCGCCGACTTCGCCACCAGCGTCGGCGCACTCCGCGACGGCCTCGTCGCCGCCGTCACCGCCGCCGTTCCCGACGCCGTCCTCAACGGCGACCCCGACCCGGCCGGACGGCTCCCCGCCAACGCCCACTTCTCCTTCCCCGGCTGCGAGGGCGACGCACTGCTGATGCTGCTCGACGCCCAGGGCGTCGAGTGCTCGACCGGCTCCGCCTGCTCGGCGGGCGTCCCGCAGCCCAGCCACGTGCTGCTCGCCATGGGGGCGGACCCGCTGCTCGCCCGCGCCAGCCTCCGCTTCTCGCTCGGCCACACCTCCACCCCCGGGGACGTCGACGCCCTCACCGCCGCCATCACCCCGGCCGTCGAGCGGGCCCGCAACGCCGGCCTCGCCACCGCCCGCCACTGACCCCCCGGGCCAACCCCCACGCGCCCCTGGGGGGTTGGCCCGCCCCGCGTCCCTGTTCGGTCGGCCCGGTCCCGTGCCCCGGAAATGTGGTTGGCCCGAGCACGTACGCTTGGGGGCATCATGAGTGACTTCGCCGGTGACCCGAACACCCCCCGCCTCCGTGTGCTCGCTGCGATGTCCGGCGGCGTGGATTCGGCCGTTGCCGCCGCGCGTGCGGTCGAGGCCGGCCACGACGTGACCGGCGTGCACCTGGCGCTGTCCTCCAACCCGCAGTCGTTCCGCACCGGCGCCCGCGGCTGCTGCACCATCGAGGACTCCCGCGACGCCCGCCGGGCCGCCGACGTGATCGGCATCCCGTTCTACGTCTGGGACCTCGCCGAGCGCTTCCGCGAGGACGTCATCGACGACTTCGTCGCCGAGTACGCGGCGGGCCGCACCCCCAACCCCTGCCTGCGCTGCAACGAGAAGATCAAGTTCGCGGCGCTGCTGGACAAGGCGGTCGCGCTGGGCTTCGACGCGGTGTGCACCGGCCACTACGCCCGGATCGTGGACCTCCCGGGCGGCGGCCGCGAGCTGCACCGCGCGGTGGACGCCGCCAAGGACCAGTCCTACGTCCTCGGCGTGCTGGACGCCGACCAGCTCGCGCACTCGCTGTTCCCGCTGGGCGACACCACCAAGGACGAGATCCGGCTGGAGGCGGAGCGCCGCGGCCTGGCGGTCGCGAAGAAGCCGGACAGCCACGACATCTGCTTCATCGCCGACGGCGACACCCAGGGCTTCCTGGCCAAGCACCTCGGCACCGCGACCGGCGACATCGTGGACACCGACGGCACCAAGCTGGGCGAGCACGAGGGCGCGTACGGCTTCACCATCGGCCAGCGCAAGGGCCTGCGGATCGGCCGCCCGGCCGCGGACGGCAAGCCCCGCTACGTGCTGGACATCTCGCCGGTCACCAACACCGTCACCGTCGGCCCGGCCGAGGGCCTGGACGTCACGGCGCTGACCGCGGTCAAGCCGCGCTGGTGCGGCGAGCCCGCCGCGGGGGAGGGCCGGTACACCGCCCAGCTGCGCGCCCACGGCGAGGAGGTGCCGGTCACCGCCGAGCTGGACGGCGACGAGCTGCGGGTGCGCCTGGACAGCCCGGCCCGCGGGATCGCGCCCGGCCAGGCGGTCGTGCTGTACGACGGCACCCGGGTGGTCGGCTCGGCCACCATCGCCACCACCGAGCGCCGCACCGTCACCGCCTGACGGGCCGGCGCCGCCGACCGCCGATCTCCGACCGCACTGCCGACTGCCGACTGCCGACCCGCGGCGCCCCGGCCCGGACCCGTCCGGACCACGGACCGGAATTCCCGGCGGGGCGGGCGCCGCCCGTGTACACCTGGGGCCCTATGAACATCACCGTCTTCTGTTCCGCGTACTCACTCGACGAGCGCTACACCGCCCCGGCCGCCGAGTTCGCCCGGCTGCTCGGCGAGCGCGGCCACACCCTGGTCTGGGGCGGCTCGCACGCCGGCCTGATGGGCCTGCTCGCCGACGGCGTGAAGGAGGCCGGCGGCCGACTCGTCGGCATCTCCGTCGAACTCCTCGCGCACAAGGCCTACGAGGGCGCCGACGAACTGGTCACCGCCCCCGACCTCGCCGCCCGCAAGGCCCTGCTGCTGGAGCGCGCCGACGCACTCGTGGTGCTGGTCGGCGGCCTCGGCACGCTGGACGAGGTCACCGAGGTGCTGGAGCTCAAGAAGCACGCCCTGCACGACAAGCCGGTGGTCCTCCTGGACACCGAGGGCTTCTACTCCGGCCTGCGCACCCAGCTCGAGCGGATGGACACCGAGGGCTTCCTGCCCCGCCCGCTGGACGAGCTCGTCGTGTTCGCCACCACCCCGGCCGAGGCCTTCGCGGCCCTCGACCGCCTCTGACGACAGGACCGTCCCATGGGAACCCACCTGATCACCGGTGCCGGCTCCGGCATCGGCGCGGTCGTCGCCGAGCGGCTGCTGGCCCGCGGCGAGGACGTCCTGCTGCTGGCCCGGGACGCCCGGCGCGCCGCCGAGCTGCGCGAGCGCTTCCCCGGCGCCGCCACCCTGGTCGGCGACCTCGCCGACCCGGCGAAGCTCTCCTGGGCGTTCGGCCACCAGAGCCTGCCCGTCGAACTCGACTCGCTGCTGCACATCGCCGGAGTGGTCGAACTCGGCAACGTCGGCGACCTCCCGGTCAAGGCCTGGCAGGAGCAGCTGAACGTCAACGCGGTCGCCCCCGCCGAGATCACCCGGCTGCTGCTGCCCTCGCTGCGGCTGGCCCGCGGCCACGTGGTCTTCGTCAACTCCGGTGCGGGGCTGTACGCCCACGCCAACTGGAGCGCCTACGCGGCCAGCAAGTTCGCCGTCCGGGCGCTCGCCGACTCGCTGCGCGCCGAGGAGCACGGCAACGGCGTCCGGGTCACCACCGTCTACCCGGGCCGCACCGCCACCCCGATGCAGGAGAAGGTGCACCGCCAGGAGGGCCGCGACTACGACCCCGCGCAGTGGATCGCCCCCGAGTCCGTCGCCACCGCGATCCTCACCGCGATCGACCTCCCGCGCGACGCCGAACTCACCGAGATCACCGTCCGCCCGGGCCGGTAGCCGCGGGGGACGCCCGTTCTGGCTAGGCTCGGGCGGTGTGAGCACTGAATTCCCCTTCCCCGAGCTGTACGGCGCCGCCACGGGTGTCGGGTCGATGCCCGGCACCGACGCCCGTGAGGCGGCCCGGACGGCGGTCGGCGCGCTGGAGCAGCTGCCCCACCTGCCGGAGCTGCCGGCCCGCGGGCCCGGCGCCGACATGATCGGCCGCGGGGCCGGTCTGCTCGTCGAGCTGTTCGCCCAGGTGGAGCCCAGCGGCTGGCGGTTCGCCGACCGGCCGGGACGCGACACCCGCCGCGCCCACTCCTGGCTCGGCGAGGACCTCGACGCCCTGGAGGAGTTCACCCAGGGCCACGAGGGCGCGCTCAAGCTGCAGGCCGTCGGCCCGTGGACGCTCGCCGCCTCGGTCGAACTCAAGCACGGAGAGAAGGCGCTGGCCGACCCCGGCGCCTGCCGCGACATCGCCGAGTCGCTCACCGAGGGCCTGCGCCGCCACCTCGCCGACGTCCGCCGGCGGGTGCCCGGCGCGCAGCTCGTCCTGCAACTGGACGAGCCCTCGCTGCCCGCCGTGCTGGCCGGCGCGGTGAAGACCGCCAGCGGCTTCCAGCGGCTGCGCGCCGTCGACCGCCAGGTCGCCGAGGAGGCGCTCCGCTCGGTGATCCGCGCCCTGGACGTGCCCGTGGTGGTGCACAGCTGCGCCCCCGGCGTACCGATCCCGCTGCTGCGCCGGGCCGGGGTGGCCGGAGTGTCCCTGGACTTCTCGCTGCTGACGGAACGTGAGGACGACGACCTCGGCGAGGCGGTCGAGGCGGGCACGGTGATCCTCGCCGGTGTCGTGCCCTCCACCGAGGGGGGACTGTCCGACCCGGCCGGTAGTGTCCAGGGTGTCAGGACGTTGTGGAAGAGGCTCGGGTTCGGCCCGGAGCTGCTGGGCCGCCGGGTGCTGGTGACGCCGACCTGCGGGCTGGCGGGGGCGTCCCCCGCGTACGCGCGCCGGGCGCTGTCGTACAGCGCGAAGGCCGCACAGAGCCTGGTGGACAACCCGGAGTGAGACGCTAGGAGGCGCACGGTGGCGGCGGTCGAGGGCTGGGAGGACGTCCCCGCGGAGGTCCGGAAGCGGCACGCCGAGCTGGCGGCCGAGATCGAGGACCACCGCGTCCGCTACTACGAGCAGGACGCGCCGGTCGTCAGCGACGCCGAGTTCGACGCCCTGATGCGGGAGTTGCAGGCCATCGAGGCCGACCACCCGGTGCTGTGCACGCCCGAGTCGCCCACCCAGAAGGTCGGCGGCGCCGTCGCCGAGGGCTTCGCCTCGGTGGAGCACCGGGAGCGCCTGCTCAGCCTCGACAACGCGATGGACGACGAGGAGCTCGCCGCCTGGGCCGAGCGCGTCGCCCGCGAGCTCGACGGCCTCGACTACCACTACCTGTGCGAGCTCAAGGTGGACGGCCTCGCCGTCAACCTCACGTACGAGCGCGGCGAGCTGGTGCTGGCCGCGACCCGCGGCGACGGCCGGGTCGGCGAGGACATCACCGCCAACGTGCGCACCATCAAGGAGATCCCGCACCGGCTGCAGGGCGACAACGTCCCCGAGCTGGTGGAGATCCGCGGCGAGGTGTACTTCCCGACGGAGGCCTTCGAGGCGCTCAACGCCTCCTTCGCCGCCGAGAACGAGCGCCGCCGCCAGGAGAACGAGGAGCGGGCCAAGGAGGGCAGGCGGCCGCGGGCGATGGTCAAGCTGTTCATGAACCCGCGGAACGCCGCCGCCGGCTCGCTGCGCATGAAGGACCCCCTGGTCACCGCCTCCCGCCCGCTGCACATGGTGGTGCACGGCATCGGCACCCGGGTCGGCTTCGACATCGACTGCCAGTCGCACGCCTACGACCTGCTGCGCGAGTGGGGCCTGCCGACCGCCCGGCACAACAAGGTGGTCGGCACGCTCGACGAGGTGCGGGCCTTCATCAAGCAGTACGGCGAGCAGCGGCACTCCGTCGAGCACGAGATCGACGGCGTGGTGGTCAAGGTCGACGAGATCCCGCTGCAGGGCCGGCTCGGCGCCACCTCCAAGTCCCCGCGCTGGGCGATCGCCTGGAAGTACCCGCCGGAGGAGGTCACCGCCAAGCTCGCCAGCATCAAGATCGGCATCGGCCGCACCGGCCGGGCCACCCCGTACGCGGTGATGGCCGAGCCGGTGAAGGTTGCCGGCTCGATGGTGCAGTACGCCACCCTGCACAACCAGCAGGTGGTCAAGGCCAAGGGCGTGCTGCTCGGAGACACCGTGGTGCTGCGCAAGGCCGGCGACGTCATCCCGGAGATCCTCGGCCCGGTGGAGGACCTGCGGGACGGCACCGAGCGGGAGTTCGTGATGCCGACGCACTGCCACGAGTGCGGCACCGAGCTGCGCCCGATGTCCGAGGGCGACATCGACCTGCGCTGCCCCAACGCCCGGTACTGCCCGGCCCAGGTGCGCGAGCGCCTGGCGTACCTCGGCGGCCGCGAGTCGCTGGACATCGAGGGCCTCGGCTACGTCGCCGCCACCGCGCTCACCCAGCCGCTGGAGCCCGCCGAGCCGCCTGTCAAGAACGAGGGGGACATCTTCGGCCTCACCGAGGAGCAGCTGCTGCCGATCAAGGTGCTGGTGCGCGATCCCAAGACCGGCATGCCCAAGCTGGACGACGAGACCGGCGAGGAGAAGGAGGTCTTCTTCTTCGCCACCACCGCCGGAGCCCCCAAGAAGGCCCTCACCGCGCTGCTCGACAACCTCGCCGCGGCCACCGACCGCCCGCTGTGGCGGTACCTGAACGGCCTGTCGATCCGCCACGTCGGACCGGTCGCCGCGCAGGCGCTGGCCCGCGAGTTCCGCGACCTGGACCGGATCTTCGCCGCCACCGAGGAGGAGCTGGCCGCCGCCGAGGGCGTCGGCCCGAAGATCGCCAAGGCCGTCAAGGAGTGGTACGCCGAGGAGTGGCACCGGGAGATCCTGGAGAAGTGGCGGGCCGCCGGTGTGCAGTTCACCGAGACCGGCACCGAGGAGGAGGGCGAGCGCCCGCTGGAGGGCCTCGTCGTGGTCGTCACCGGCACCCTGACCGGCCACACCCGGGACGGCGCCAAGGAGGCGCTGACCTCGCGCGGCGCCAAGGTCACCGGCTCGGTGTCCAAGAAGACCGACTTCGTGGTGGTCGGCGACAACCCGGGCTCCAAGTACGACAAGGCCGTCCAGCTCGGGGTGCAGGTCCTCGACGACGCGGGCTTCGCCGTGCTGTTGGAACAGGGCACCGAGGCCGCCCGCGCCCTCGCCGGCACGGGTGACGCCGAGGCCGCCGGCTAGCGCGTCCGCCGGGGGAGTCCGACGGCGTCCCACGGCCCGATCCTGTTATCGTCCTGACACCGCGTCACGGGTGCACCGAGCCGGAAACCGGGCATTGTGTCACTGTCCGGCATCGGTCTGCCGGTGGCGCGCCCAGGGTTGTCCGAAAGTCCGCCCTGTCGGCGGACTCCGGCTTACCCTTGGCGCAACAGAGTGTCAGCAGGGGTGAAATGGCGACGGTTCCGGCCGCCGCTCGTGGGGCGCCCCGATACCTGACGTCCACCGGCACCGCCAGGTGCCTCACCGTGAGGCGGCCTGTCGGGGCGGGCCCGACGGAGGACAGGGCATATGGATCGTACGACCGGCGGCGCGCCCACACGCCCGCCGCAGGGGGTGGCAGGGGCGGTCCTGCTGCTCGGCGTGCTGCTGGCCGGCGCCGCGCCGCTCATCCCGCTGGCCGTGCTGGTCTACCGGTACGAACCGGAACTACTGCCGCTGTTCGCCGTCCCGCTGGCGGTGCTGGTCGCCGCCTGGCGGATCGCCAGGGACCGGGCGAGGGACCAGCTCACCGACCCGCTGACCGACCTGCCGAACCGTCAGGCGTTACTCCTGGCCGCCCAGGACGCCATCGCCCGGCACGACGGCGACGAGGACTACAGCGTCGGCATCGTGCTGCTCGACCTCGACCGGTTCCGCTCGCTCAACGACGCGCTCGGCCACACCGCCGGCGACAGGCTGCTGGTGCACATCGCCCGCCGACTGCACCGGGCGCTGCGGACCGGCCATTCCCGGACGTCGGCCGTGCCCGCCCGCACCGGACCCGACGAGGTCGCCGCCGCCCTGCCCTCCCCGCTGCACCGCGGCGGCCGGCCGGTGGTCGCCCGGATGGGCGGCGACGAGTTCGCCGTCCTGCTGCCCGGCGTGGGCCGCCCCGAGACCCTGGAGCGGATCGCCAAGGCGCTGATCGTGGAGCTGGCCGCCCCGATCCGCCTGGACGGCCTGCTGCTCGTCCTGGAGGCCAGCGCCGGCGTCTGCGTCTACCCCGCCCACGCCCGGGACGCCGAATCGCTTCTGCGCCGCGCCGACGTCGCCATGGGCCACGCCCAGCGCGGCCGCAGCGGTGTCGAGGTCTACCACGAGGCCCAGGACACCGACACCCCGTACCGGATCGGCCTGCTCGGCGACCTGCGCCGGGCCCTGGAGACCGGCGAGGTGCAGCTGCACTACCAGCCGAAGGTCGCCTTCGACGGCCGGGTGGTCGGCCTGGAGGCTCTGCTGCGCTGGGAGCGGCCCGGCCAGGGCCGCGTCCCCCCGGACGAGTTCATCGGCCTCGCCGAGTCCAGCGGCCTGATGCCGCGGCTCACCGACTACGTGCTGGAGGCGGCGGTCGGCCAGCTCGCCGCCTGGCGCGAACAGGGGCTGCAGGTACCGGTCGCGGTCAACGTCTCGCCCCGGGACGTCCTCAACCCGGGCTTCGCCACCCGGGTCGCCGGCCACCTCACCCGGCACCGGGTGCCCGCCCACGCCCTCCAGCTGGAGATCACCGAACGGCTGCTGCTCGACGACTCCCGGCGCGCCGCCGACACCCTCGCCGAACTGCGCCGCTACGGCGTCGGGATGTCCCTGGACGACTTCGGCACCGGCCACTCCTCGATGGCCCGGCTGCGCAGCCTGCCGGTCGGCGAGCTGAAGATCGACCGCTCCTTCGTCTCCCGGATGGTCGCCGACGACCACGACGCCGCCGTGGTGCGCTGCTCGGTCGAGCTCGCCCACTCGCTGGGGCTCACCGTGGTCGCCGAGGGCGTCGAGGACGATGAGACCTGGGAGCGGCTGCACGGCATGGGTGTCGACGCCGTGCAGGGCTGGCTGGTGTCGGCCGCACTGCCCGCCGACCAGGCGACCGCCTGGCTGATGGTGCGGCAGACCGGCACCGCCCGGGTCGAGCGGCTCGCCCCCCAGCAGCAGCCGCTCACCCCGCCCGTCCCGCAGCCGCGGTCGCTGCCGACCGTCTCGGCCCAGGCCGAACTGCCCGCCCCGACCACCCCCTTGCCCGCGCCGACCACCCAGCAGTGACCCGCCCGCGGGCCCCGCACACGGCATCCGCCCGCCCTCGGCCGTGCACGGACGGCGGCCCCGGGCGGACGTGTGCGCGAGTCCACCACGGCAGGCCGTCCGGGGCGGGCGGCGGCTTCCTTCGTCCCCGCCCCTTGTTGCGGATGCGGTGATTCCGGTTGAGTGTGACCCTCTGAGCACACCACCGGACGTCGTCGAAGGAGAACCGCCGTGAGCGAGCAGCGGACGGCCGCAGTCCTGGCCGGCCTCGTCCTGCTGGCGGGCGCCGCGGCCTGCAACGGCGGCGGCGCCGGGGCGCCCGGTGCGGCCCCGGGCAGCGCCTCCGGCGGCTCGGCCCGCTCCGCCTCCGGGCCGACGGCCTCCGCCTCCGCCTCCGCCTCCGCCGAGCCCGAGAACGGCGCGGCCGCACTCCCCGCCCGCGAGATCGTCGAGCGCTCGGTGGGGGCGCTCAGGACGGCCGGCTCGGTACGGATCACCGGCCGCGGCAGCAGCCAGGGCCAGTCCGTCACCTTCGACCTGTCCACGGACACCTCCGGCACCTGCGCGGGCACCATGGGCCTCAGCGGCCAGGGCACCTTCCGCCTGGTCAAGCTCGGCACCGAACTGTGGGTCAAGCCGGACGCGGTGTTCTGGCGCAGCCACGGCGGCGCCGCCGCCGAAGACCTGGTCGGCGAGAAGTACCTGAAGACCACCACCGACAACACCGACTTCTCGCAGATCGGCGACGTGTGCGACCTGGACGCGCTCGGCGGCGCCCTGCTCGAACAGACCCCGGACAGCCTCGCCGTCGGCGGCCCCGCCACCGTGGACGGCACCCCCGCGGTCACCGTCAGCGGCACCGCGGACGACGGCACCAGCACCCTGACGGTGGCCACCCGCGGCGAGCCGTACCCGCTGCGGATGGAGAAGGCGGGCGGGGAGGAGACCGGCCGGGTGGAGCTCAAGGAGTTCGGCGTGCCGGTCGAGGCCGAGGCACCGTCCCCTGCCGAGACCCTCGACCTGGACCTGCTGAACAGCGACAGCGGCGACCCGACGGACCCGGCCACCATGTCGCTGTGACTCGCCCGCTCGCCTCCGGGCCCTCCCGATCCGGCGCCGACGGTCTCCCCCAGCCTGACGGCTGGGAGGTGCCCCCATGCTCCGTCGCTGCGCTCCCTCGATCGCCCTCCTGCCCGCCGGCGGGCAGGAGGGGCCCACCCTTTCGGCACCGGCGGGCCCTTCGGCTCGGGCGGATATCGCCCTCTGGCACAGTGCTTTCGGGTCCCGCGCCTTGTGCGGCGCCGGGTGCGGGCGTGTGCGCCATAGGATGTGTCCTTAGACCAAGAGGACGGGCAAGCCCCCGGTCTCACCCGAACCCGAACCTGAGGATCGCTGCATGCCTGGCATCACGCGCGAGGAGGTCGCCCACCTCGCTCGGCTGTCGCGTCTCGAATTGCAGGCCGAAGAGCTGGACCACTTCGCCGAGCAGCTCGACGTGATCATCGGCGCGGTCGCCCGCGTTTCCGAGGTCGCCGGACAGGACGTCCCGCCGACCTCCCACCCGCTGCCGCTGACCAACGTCATGCGCGCGGACGAGGTGCGGCCGTCGCTCACCCCCGAGCAGGCGCTGTCCGGCGCCCCGGCGAGCGAGGAGCAGCGTTTCCGTGTGCCCCAGATCCTCGGGGAGGACTGAGCGATGACCGAGCTGATCAAGTACACCGCTGCCGAGACCGCTGCCGCGATCTCCGCCGGCGAGGTCTCGGCCGTCGAGGTCGCCCAGGCGCACCTGGACCGGATCGAGGCCGTCGACAAGAAGGTCAACGCCTTCCTGCACGTCGACACCGAGGGTGCGCTGAAGGCCGCCCGCGCCGTCGACGACAAGCGCGCCCGCGGCGAGGAGCTCGGCCCGCTGGCCGGCGTCCCGCTCGCGCTCAAGGACGTCTTCACCACCAAGGGCATCCCGACCACGTGCGGCTCGAAGATCCTCGAGGGCTGGGTGCCGCCGTACGACGCCACCCTGACGACCCGTCTGAAGGACGCCGGCGTCGTCATCCTCGGCAAGACCAACATGGACGAGTTCGCGATGGGCTCCTCCACCGAGAACTCCGCCTACGGCCCGACCGGCAACCCGTGGGACCTCTCCCGCATCCCCGGCGGCTCCGGCGGCGGCTCCGCGGCCGCGCTGGCCGCCTACCAGGCCCCGCTGGCGATCGGCACCGACACCGGCGGTTCGATCCGCCAGCCCGGCGCCGTCACCGGCACCGTCGGTGTGAAGCCGACCTACGGCGCGGTCTCCCGCTTCGGCCTGGTCGCGTTCTCCTCCTCGCTCGACCAGGGCGGCCCCTGCGCCCGCACCGTGCTGGACGCGGCGCTGCTGCACGAGGCCATCGCCGGCTACGACCCGCTGGACTCCACCTCCATCGACGCGCCGGTGCCGGCCGTCGTCGAGGCCGCGAGGATGCGCGACATCCGCGGCATGCGGATCGGCGTCGTCAAGGAGTTCGGCGGCGAGGGCTACCAGGCCGGCGTGATGCAGCGCTTCAACGAGTCGGTGGAGCTGCTGCGCGAGCTGGGCGCCGAGGTCGTCGAGGTGTCCTGCCCGTCCTTCACCCTGGCGCTGCCCGCGTACTACCTGATCGCGCCCAGCGAGGCCTCCTCCAACCTGGCCCGCTTCGACGCCATGCGCTACGGCCTGAGGGTCGGCGACGACGGCACCCGCAGCGCCGAGGACGTCACCGCCCTCACCCGCGAGGCCGGCTTCGGCCCCGAGGTGAAGCGCCGCATCATGCTCGGCACGTACGCCCTCTCCTCGGGCTACTACGACGCCTACTACGGCTCGGCGCAGAAGGTCCGCACGCTCATCTCGCGGGACTTCGACGCCGCGTTCGCCGGGGTGGACGTGCTCGTCTCCCCGACCACGCCGACCACCGCCTTCCCGATCGGCGAGCGCGCCGACGACCCGATGGCGATGTACCTGGCAGACCTGTGCACCATCCCGTCGAACCTGGCGGGCAACGCGGCCATGTCGCTGCCCTGCGGCCTGGCCCCGGAGGACAATCTCCCGGTCGGCCTGCAGATCATCGCTCCCGCGATGGCGGACGACCGCCTGTACCGCGTGGGCGGCGCCGTCGAGGCCGCTCTCAACGAGAAGTGGGGACACCCCCTGCTGGAGGAGGCACCGGCACTGTGAGCAGGATCGAGAAGGCCAAGGGCTTCAAGCACTCGAAGCCGGGCCTGTGGCTGTCCATCGGCACCAGCGCGTTCGGGGCGGTCTCCATCGCCAAGGACGTGAAGAAGGCCCGGTCCGAGAACGACACGCTCAAGCTGATCAACGCCCTCGTCGGCGCCGCCGCCCTGATCACCGGCACCGCGCTCCTCGTCCGCGAGCTCCGGCGGCTCGGCGACGACGACGTGCTGCTCGGCTGACGGACCTCCAAGAAGAAGTGAAGGAAACGCTGTGAGCGTCATCAGTCTGGTCTCGTACGAGGACGCGCTGGCCTCGTACGACCCGGTGATGGGCCTTGAGGTCCACGTCGAGCTGGGTACCAGGACCAAGATGTTCTGCGGGTGCTCCACCGAACTCGGTGCCGAGCCCAACACGCAGACCTGCCCCACCTGCCTCGGCCTGCCCGGCTCGCTGCCGGTCGTCAACGCGGTCGGCGTGGAGTCGGCGATCCGCATCGGCCTCGCCCTCAACTGCGAGATCGCCGAGTGGTGCCGGTTCGCCCGGAAGAACTACTTCTACCCGGACATGCCGAAGAACTTCCAGACCTCCCAGTACGACGAGCCGATCGCCTTCAACGGCTACCTCGACGTGCAACTGGAGGACGGCGAGGTCTTCCGCGTGGAGATCGAGCGCGCCCACATGGAGGAGGACACCGGCAAGTCGACCCACGTCGGCGGTGCCACCGGCCGCATCCACGGCGCCTCGCACTCGCTGCTCGACTACAACCGGGCCGGCATCCCGCTGATCGAGATCGTCACCAAGCCGATCGTCGGCGCCGGCGAGCGCGCCCCCGAGGTCGCCAAGGCGTACGTCGCCGAGCTCCGCGAGCTCATCCGCGCCCTGGGCGTCTCCGAGGCCCGGATGGACAAGGGCCAGATGCGCTGCGACGTGAACCTGTCGCTGCGCCCCAACGGCACCGAGAAGTTCGGCACCCGCAGCGAGACCAAGAACGTCAACTCGCTGCGCAGCGTCGAGCGGGCCGCCCGGTTCGAGATCCAGCGGCACGCGACCGTCCTCGGCGACGGCGGCACCATCGTCCAGGAGACCCGCCACTTCCACGAGGACAACGGCAGCACCACCTCGGGCCGGGTCAAGGAGGAGGCGGAGGACTACCGCTACTTCCCCGAGCCGGACCTGGTGCCGATCGCCCCCTCCCGCGAATGGGTCGAGGAGCTGCGGGCCACGCTGCCCGAGCTGCCGCGCGTCCGCCGGGCCCGGCTGCAGGCCGAGTGGGGCCTGTCCGACAAGGACATGCAGGCCGTGCTGAACGCCGGCGCGGTCGAGCCGATCCTGGAGACCGTCGCCGCCGGCGCCCCGGCCGACCAGGCCCGCAAGTGGTGGCTCGGCGAGCTCGCCCGCCGCGCCAACGAGACCGGCACCGAGCTCGCCGACCAGCCGATCACCCCGGCCCAGGTCGCCCGGGTCTGCGCGCTGGTCGCCGAGGGCAAGCTCAACGACAAGCTGGCCCGCCAGGTCATCGAGGGCGTCCTCGCCGGCGAGGGCGAGCCGGACGAGGTCGTGGCCGCGCGCGGCCTGGCCGTCGTCTCGGACGACTCCGCGCTCGGCGCGGCCGTCGACCAGGCCATCGCCGACAACCCGGACGTCGCCGCCAAGATCCGCGACGGCAAGGTGCAGGCCGTCGGTGCCCTCGTCGGCGCCGTCATGAAGGCCACCCGCGGCCAGGCCGACGCCGCCCGCGCCAAGGACCTCATCCTGGAGCGCCTCGGCGCCTGAGGTCCCCCGGGGCCGCCTCTGAGGTACCTCAGACCGGCCGACCGCACCGCAGGGCCCGTGCCCGCCCCTTCTAAGGGGTGGGCACGGGCCTTCTTTGTCCCCGCGGCCGCCCTCCTGAGCCCGCCGCCCCGGGAAGATCCGGCAGGCTGCCGATGTGCCCGGCCCCCCTGGGGGAGGAGTCTCGAAGTCGGGAAGCCCCCAGGGACGAGACGAGGAGAAGCGCCATGCTGGAGTACGAGCTCTTCATGCAGCGCCAGGCGGAACTCGAGCACCGGGCACACCTGGAGCGGATGGCCCGGCAGGCCGCTCAAGCCGGGGGGCCGCACGTCGGAGCACTGCGCCGGTTCGCCCGCAGCCTGCTGCACGCCGCCCCGGCAGCGCCGCTGCAGACCGCCGGACCGGCCGGATGCTGATGGCCGGCGGCCCCGGGGACACGGAAGGGGAGGACGCCACGGGCGCCCTCCCCGTCGGCCGTCCACACCTTGGGACCGCATCTCAGTTCGTGTCCGCACCTTGTGTCATGCTCGCCAGCATGGAGCAGATTTCGGTCAGCCCGGTCTTCGTCGGCCGCAGCCGCGAGACCGAGCTCCTCGCCACCGCGCTGGTCCGGGCCGGGGCCGGTGAGCCCCAGGCCGTCCTCGTCGGCGGCGAGGCGGGCATCGGCAAGACCCGCCTGGTGGAGGAGTTCCTGCACGGCGTCCGGGCACCGGGGGCCGTCGCGGCCGTCGGCGGCTGCCTGGAGGTCGGCGCCGAGGGCCTGCCGTACGGCCCGCTGGCCACCGCCCTGCGCCGGCTGCACAGCGAACTCGGCCCCGCCTTCGAGGAGGCCGCGGCCGGCATGGAGGGCCACCTGGCCCGGCTGCTGCCGGAGTTCGGCGAGCCCGACGCCGGGCCCAACGACGAGTTCGGCCGCGCCCGCCTCTTCGACCACGCCGCGCGCCTCGTCGAGCGCCTCGCCGAGGACCGCACGCTGGTGCTGGTCGTCGAGGACCTGCACTGGTCGGACCGGTCCACCCGGGACCTGCTCGCCTACCTGATCCGCACCCTGCACCGGGCCCGCGTCCTGGTCGTCGCCACCTACCGCAGCGACGACCTGCACCGGCGCCACCCGCTCCGCCCCTACCTGGCCGAGCTCGAACGGCTGCGCACCGTCCAGCGGCTGGAGCTGGAGCGGTTCGGCCCGGCCGAGGTCGCCGCCCAGCTGGCCGGCATCCTCGGCACCGAGTCGCCCGACCGCGTCCTGGTCGACCGCATCCACCGAAGGGCCGAGGGCAACCCGTTCTTCGTCGAGCAGCTCGCCAGCGCCCAGCGCGAGGGCTGCACCGTCGGCATCCCCGACACCCTGCGCGACATCCTGCTCGTCCGCGTCGAGACGCTGCCCGACGACACCCAGCACATCCTGCGGATCGCCGCCGAGGGCGGCACCTGCGTGGAGCACGACCTGCTCGCCGCCGTCCTCGACCGCCCCGAGGAGGTGCTGATCGAGGCGCTCCGCACCGCCGTCGGCGCCGGCGTGCTGCGGCCGGACACCGACGGCGACGGCTACTGCTTCCGGCACGCCCTCGTCCGCGAGGCCGTCTCCGACGACCTGCTGCCCGGCGAGCGGCACCGCATCAACCGGCGCTTCGCCACCGTGCTCGACGCCGACCCGGGCCTCGTCCGCGGCGAGGCCTGCGCGGCCCGCCTGGCCAACTACTGGTACCACGCGCACGAGCCCGCCAGCGCCCTGCCCACCGCCCTGGAGGCGGCCCTGCAGGCCCACCGCCGCAACGCCTTCGCCGAGCAACTGCGCATGCTGGAACGCGTCCTGGAGCTGTGGGACGAGGTGCCCGACACCGTCCGCGCCACCCCGGTCCGCCCCCGCGACCGGGCCGAGACCTACCCGTCGTGCGGCTGCACCGGGGAGGCCCACGACCCGTCCTGCGCCGGCCTGCAGTTCGTCGACGTGCTGGCCGAGGCGGTCGTCGCGGCCCGCCGCAGCGGCGACTGGGACCGCGCCGTCGCCCTGGTGAAGCGGGCCCTGGCCCTGGTGGACGAGGACCGCGACCCGGCCCGCGCGGCCTGGTTCCGGGTGCAGCTCGCCAAGACCTGCGGCCACCTGGAGCGGCCCGGCGGCGGGGAGATCGAGTACGCGTACCGGCTGGTCTCCGGGCTCGGCCCGTCCGCCGTCCAGGCCGAGGTGCTGGCCATGGACGCCGCCCAGGGCATGCTCGGCAACCCCGCCCGGTCGCACATGGACGTCGCCGAGCAGGCCGCCGCGATCGCCCGCCAGGTCGGGGCCGGCGCGGTCGAGCAGCACGCCCGGATCACCCTGGCCGGGCTCTACGAGGAGTTCGGCGAGCCGGAGCGGGCGCTCGGCCTGCTGGCCGACGCCATCGAACGGGCCCGCGAGCTGGGTGCCGCGGACGTGCTCTGCCGGGGCCTCAACAACCAGTCGTGCATGCTGCAGAGCCTCGGCCGGTCCGCGGACTCCCTGGAGGCCTCCCGCGAGGGCCTCCAGGTGGCCGGCCGCACCGGCCTGCTCGGCACCGCGGGCGGCTGCCTCACCGGCAACCTGGTGGAGGCGCTGACCTCCCTCGGCCGCTGCACCGAGGCCGCCGCGACCCTGGACTCCTGGGAGTACGGACCCCCGCTCGACCCGTACCACGAGTTCCTGGACCGACTGCGCGGCGAGCTGAGCTTCCTGGCGGGAGACCTCGACCAGGCCGCGGAGCTCAACCGGCGGGCCCGCGCCGCGGACCTCTCCCGGCAGCCGCAGAACGTGCTCCCCTCCACCACCCTGGCCGTGCGCATCCACGCCCGGCAGGGCAGGCCGCTGGAGGCACGGGCCGAACTGCTCGCCGCGCTCGACCTCGACCTCACGGCCGGCCACGAGGCGCTGATGCTTCCGCTGCTCGTCCACGGCGCCGGCGCCGAGGCCGACTCGCGCGGCCTGCCCGCCGCCGACCTCGGCCGGCCCGTGGTGCTGCGGCGGATCGCCCAGGCCGCCGCCCGGCTCGACCCCCAGGTGCCGCTGCACCGGGCCTGGGCCCGGCTGCTGGACGGCGAACTCGCCCGCGCCCAGGGGCTCGACGCCCGCGAGCACTGGGCCGCGGCGATCGCGCTGCTGCGGCCGGTCGGCCTGCCCGGCCCGCTCGCCCTGGCCCTGCTGCGGGCCGCCGAGAGCGCGGCCGCGGGCGGCCACCGGGACGAGGCCCGCCGGCTGCTCAAGGAGGCCGCCGACACCGCCCGGGCCAGCGGCGACCGGTACCTGGAGGAGGAGGCCGCGCACTTCGCCGAGCGCGCCCGCCTCACCGGCGGCCCCGCCGCGGAGCGGGAGGGCGGGGAGCCGGCCGAGGAGGAGCCGGCGCTCGGCCTCACCCCGCGCGAGCGCGACGTGCTGCGGCTGCTGACCCTGGGCCGCACCAACCGGCAGATCGCCGAGGAGCTCTACATCTCGCCGAAGACCGCCAGCGTGCACGTCTCGAACATCATCGCCAAGCTCGGGGTGAACGGTCGCGGGGAGGCGGCGGCGGTCGCCTACCGGCTGCGGCTGTTCGGCGCCGGGACGCCGGCCTGACGGCGCCCGCCCGCTGAGCCGAACGGGGGGCGCGAGGGGCGCGCAGGGATGCGCGCCCCTCGTCCGTGCGCTGTCGACACCGCCCGGAAGGACTGGACCAGCGCTGCCGCCGGCCCTCCGGTCATTACTCTAAGTTGAGTGGGCGTGCCGTTGAGTGACGGCAGTGGTGTAGTGTCCCGAGTGGGAACACCGGTGCGGCACGGCGGAACAGGCCTCCTGCGACACGATGGTGACGTGGCGTCAGACCACGCCGGCGCCGCCGCACAGCCGAGGTCCGGGCGCGGACGAGCCCCGGGCCGGAGGGGGAGATGTCGAGTGAACTCCACCGATGCGGTGCTGCCCGCCGCGGCCCCCGCCCCCGCACCCCGGCACGAGCCCGCCCCGCCGCGCCGCACGCTCTCCCGGGCCCTCACCCGCGCCACCGGCCGCATCGGCAGACCCGCAGCCCTGCTGGTCCTGCTGTGCGCCGGATACACCACCGGGGCCGCCCTCGGCTGGGGCTCCGGCGAGGTCTCGCTCGTCATGGGTGACTTCGGCCTCGCCGCGGCCGCCGCCGCGGCCGCCGTCTCCTGCCTGGTGCACAGCTTCCGGGTCGGCGGCCCGCTCCGCTCCGCCTGGCTGCTCTTCGGCCTCGCCTCCGCCGCGGTGGCCTTCGGGAACGGCGCCTGGGGCTGGTACGAAGTCGTCCTCGGCACCCCGCTGCCGCAGGACTCGCCCGCCGACTACGCCTTCCTGCTGTTCGCCCCGCTCGCCATCACCGGCCTGCTGGTGCTCGCCCAGCGCCCCCGCACCCCGGCCGGCTGGTTCTGCCTGCTGCTGGACGGCTGGCTGGTCGCCGGCTCGCTCTTCACCCTCAGCTGGAGCCTCGCCCTCGGCCGCACCGCCCAGGGCCAGGCCGGCGACCCGCTGGAGGTCGCCCTCGCGCTCGCCTACCCGGTGATGGACATCCTGCTGGTCAGCCTGGTCGTCGGGCTGCGCTTCCGGCGCCGCGACGGCAACCGCGCCGCCGTCCACACCGCGATGGTCGCGCTCGCCGTCACCGTCGTCTGCGACGCCCTGTTCACCTCCCCCGAACTGCGCAACAGCTACCACTCCGGGGAGCTGCTCGACGCCGGCTGGTTCGCCGGCAGCCTGCTGCTCGCCTGGGCCCCCTGGTCGCCGGACGCCCGCCGCTCCTCCCGCGAGCACCCCTCGGCGGGCGGCCTCCCGCGCCGCCGCGTCGCCTCCACCTTCAGCGCCCTCGCCCCGTACGCCGCGGCCGCCGTCTGCACCGCCGGCATCCTCTACAACGCGCTCGGCGAGGGGCACCCGCTCGACCGGGTGGTGCTCGCCGCCGCCTGCACGGTCGGCCTCGCCCTGATCGTCCGGCAGGGCGTGATGCTGCTCGACAACCTCTCGCTCGCCCAGGAGCTCGCCCACAAGGAGGCGCACTTCCGCTCGCTCGTCCAGGGCTCCAGCGACGTCATCATGATCGCCGGCGGGGACGGCGTGCTCTCCTACATCAGCCCCGCCGCCCTCGGCGTCTACTCCCGGGACCCCGAGGAGCTGGTCGGCGGCAACCTGCTCGACCTCGTCCACCCCGAGGACGTCGAGCGGGTGCTGCGCGAGGTGCGCCGCTTCATGGCCCGCCGGCACCTGCCCGGCCTAGCCGAGAGCACCGAGCCCTCCGCCCGGGTGGAGTGCCGCATCCGCTCCGGCACCGGCGAGTGGCTGCACGTGGAGTCCACCGTCAACAAGCACCGCGACGGCCTCATCCTCAACAGCCGGGACGTCACCGAACGGGTCAGGCTCCAGGCGCAGCTCCAGCACAACGCCTTCCACGACCCGCTGACCGACCTGCCCAACCGCGCCCTGTTCGTGCAGCGGCTGAAGGCCGCGCTCGGCGCCGGCCGGGCCGACGGCCGCGGCGAGCGCGCCGGCGACCCGGGCGGCGCCGCCGTCCTCTTCCTCGACCTCGACGGCTTCAAGGCGGTCAACGACACCGTCGGCCACCAGGCCGGCGACGAACTGCTCGTCCAGGCCGCAGGACGGCTGCGCCGCGCCGTCCGCGCCGACGACACCGTGGCCCGCTTCGGCGGCGACGAGTTCGCCGTCCTGGTCTGCGGCCGGCTCGGCCCCGACCGCGTCCGCGACCTCGCCGAGCGGGTCCGCGCCGCGCTCTCCGAGCCGTACTGGATCGGCGGCACGGAGCTCGGCGTCGCCGCCAGTATCGGCATCGCCTTCGCCCCCCGCGACACCGCCCCCGGCGCAGACCCGAAGGCCGCCACCGACGAACTGATGCGCAACGCCGACCTCGCCATGTACCGCGCCAAGTCCCAGGGCAAGGGCCGCGTGGTGCTCTACCGGCCCGGCATGCGCTCCGAGGTGGAGCGCCGCACCGAACTGGAGGCCCGGCTGCGCACCGCCGTCCGCGAGGGCGGTTTCACCCTGCTCCACCAGCCCGTGGTGGACCTCGCCACCGGCCTGGTGGCCGGCGTCGACGCACAGGCCCGCTGGCGGTCCGCGCAGGGCCTGCTGCTCACCCCCGCGGAGTTCCTGCGCACCGCCGAGCACGGGGACGCGGCCGCCAGGTTCGCCCGCTGGCTGCTCCAGGAGGCGGTGGCCGCCGCGGCCGCCCGCCGCCGCGACCTGCCGGGCCCGGTGCCGGTCTGGGTCCGGCTGACCGCCGAGCGGATCTGCTCGCCCGGCCTGTACGAGACGGTGGCGGGCGCCCTGCGCGAGACCGGCCTGCCCGCCGACCAGCTGGTCGTCGAGGTCGCCAGGACGGGCCCGGACAGCACCGCCGACGAGCTCGGCCGCCGGCTCGCCGCGCTCCGGAGGCTCGGGGTGTCCACCGCGGTCGGCGGCTTCGGCGCGGGCGGCGGCTCGCTCGGCGCGCTCGCCCGGCTGCCGCTCGACACCCTCAGGCTCGACTGCAGCCTCGTCCAGGGGATCGCCGACTCCGCGCTCGCGCGGGCGCTGGCCGGGCACGCGCTCCGGCTCGGCCGGGACCTCGGCCTGGTCACCGCCGCCGAGGGCGTCGACCACCCCCGGCAGGCCGAGGTGCTCCAGGAGTTGGGCTGCCGGCAGGCGCAGGGCCCGGTCTTCGCCCCGCCGCTGGACGAGCCGCGGCTGCGCCGGGCGCTGGCCCGCCGGTCCTACCCGCTGCCGCGCCCGGTCGGGGCGTCCGCGGGCCGCCGGTCGCACCTCGGACCGGACACCCGTACGAGTGGCCGTACCGAGCCGCCCGCAGCCCGGGTCGGGCACCACCACACCCCCTCCGACCTGCCGGAACGCCATGCCGTGGGCGGTCCGTCCGGGGGTCCGCATGGTGAGACCTCCGTCCCACCAGCTTGACACCCGCTGCCGCGGGGGAGGAAGGTCGGTGCCATGCGCACCCGAATTCTCGTACTTGGCGGGCGCGTCGGCTGAGTGGGCCCCCGTGCTCCGCTCCAGACAGACCGACGCGCCACCCCTCGCATGCCCTGGGCACGAGGGGTTTTTTGTTGCACGCGAACTGTTCCACCCCTGCAAGACCACTGGCCCCAAGCGCCGCAAATCGGGACGATTGGGGCAGAGCCGGCTTACCGGCCCGACGCACGGCAGGACCCTCAGCTGCCCGGGCCGGCAGAACCCGAGAAGAGACAGGCAGATGACTGAGCACGCCGCATCCCCCCGCCGCGGGGACACCCCGGCAGCCCACGCTCCGGGTCAGCAGACCACCGTCGAGACGATGACCGGAGCGCAGTCGCTCATCCGCTCCCTCGAAGCCGTAGGCGCAGACACGGTCTTCGGCATCCCCGGCGGTGCGATCCTCCCCGCGTACGACCCGCTGATGGACTCCACCAAGGTGCGCCACATCCTGGTCCGCCACGAGCAGGGCGCCGGCCACGCCGCCACCGGCTACGCGCAGGCCACCGGCCGCGTCGGCGTCTGCATGGCCACCTCCGGCCCGGGCGCCACCAACCTGGTCACCCCGATCGCCGACGCCTACATGGACTCCGTGCCGATCGTCGCGATCACCGGCCAGGTCGCCTCCAAGGCGATCGGCACCGACGCCTTCCAGGAGGCGGACATCTGCGGCATCACCATGCCGATCACCAAGCACAACTTCCTGGTCACCGACCCGGCCGAGATCCCCCGGGTCATCGCCGAGGCCTTCCACATCGCCGCCACCGGCCGTCCCGGCCCGGTGCTCGTCGACGTCGCCAAGGACGCCCTGCAGGCCACCACCGTCTTCCGCTGGCCGGTCGAGACCTCGCTGCCCGGCTACCGCCCGGTCACCAAGCCGCACGCCAAGCAGATCCGCGAGGCCGCGAAGATGCTGGTGAGCGCCAAGCGGCCGGTCCTCTACGTCGGCGGCGGCGTGCTCAAGGCCCGGGCCAGCGCCGAGCTGCGCATCCTCGCCGAGCTGACCGGCGCCCCGGTCGTCACCACCCTGATGGCCATCGGCACCTTCCCCGACAGCCACCCGCAGCACCTGGGCATGCCCGGCATGCACGGCTCCGTCCCGGCCGTCACCGCGCTGCAGAAGGCCGACCTGCTCTTCACCCTCGGCGCCCGGTTCGACGACCGCGTCACCGGCAAGCTGGACAGCTTCGCCCCCAACGCCAAGGTCGTCCACGCCGACATCGACCCCGCCGAGATCGGCAAGAACCGCCCGGCCGACGTGCCGATCGTCGGCGACGCCCGCGAGGTCATCGCCGACCTGATCGTCGCCGTCCAGGCCGAGTACGACGCCGGCCACAAGGGCGACTACGCGGACTGGTGGAGCAAGCTCGACGAGTGGAAGCGGACCTACCCGCTGGGCTACGAGCCCGCCCCCGCCGGCGAACTGTCGCCGCAGCAGGTCATCGAGCGGATCGGCCAGCTGGTCGGCTCGGACGCCATCTACGCCGCGGGCGTCGGCCAGCACCAGATGTGGGCCAGTCAGTTCATCCGCTTCGAGAAGCCGGCCACCTGGCTCAACTCCGGCGGCGCGGGCACCATGGGCTACGCCGTCCCCGCCGCGATGGGCGCCAAGGCCGGCAAGCCGGACACCGCGGTCTGGGCGATCGACGGCGACGGCTGCTTCCAGATGACCAATCAGGAGCTCGTCACCTGCGCCCTGAACAACATCCCGATCAAGGTCGCCGTCATCAACAACGGCTCCCTCGGCATGGTGCGCCAGTGGCAGACGCTGTTCTACAACCAGCGCTACTCGAACACCGTCCTGCACGCCGGCCCGGAGCACGACGGCAAGGAGCCGCCGGCCCAGGGCACCCGCATCCCCGACTTCGTCCTGCTCTCCGAGGCGATGGGCTGCGTGGGCCTGCGCTGCGAGCGCCCGGAGGACCTGGACGCCGTGATCAAGCAGGCGATGGAGATCAACGACCGCCCGGTCGTCATCGACTTCATCGTCCACCAGGACGCCATGGTCTGGCCGATGGTGGCCGCCGGCACCAGCAACGACGAGATCCAGTTCGCCAAGGGCGTCCGCCCCGACTTCGGCGACGACCTCGACTGACGGCCCCGACCTTCCGATAGAGAGTCCATGACCACCATGTCCAAGCACACCCTCTCCGTCCTGGTCGAGAACAAGCCCGGCGTCCTCGCCCGGATCGCCTCGCTGTTCTCCCGTCGGGGCTTCAACATCGACTCCCTCGCCGTCGGCCCGACCGAGCACCCGGACATCTCCCGGATGACCATCGTGGTCAACGTCGAGGACCTGCCGCTGGAGCAGGTGACCAAGCAGCTCAACAAGCTGGTCAACGTGATAAAGATCGTCGAGCTCGACCAGAGCCAGGCCGTCCAGCGCGAGCTGGTCCTGGTCAAGGTCCGCGCGGACGCCGAGTCCCGCTCGCAGATCGTCGAGATCGTCCAGCTCTTCCGCGCCAAGACGGTCGACGTCTCGCCGGACGCGGTGACCATCGAGGCCACCGGCAGCTCCGACAAGCTGGAGGCCATGCTCCGCATGCTGGAGCCGTACGGCATCAAGGAGCTCGTGCAGTCCGGCCTGGTGGCGATCGGGCGGGGCGCCCGCTCGATCACCGACCGCTCGCTGCGCGCCCTCGACCGCAGCGCGTAGTGACGCCGGCGCGCCGCGCGGGCGCGCCGTCTCACCCCCTGAAGCACCGCCCCGAACCCCCGCCGGGTCACCTACGGTGGAGACCGCACCACCCGGCATCACCATCACTGCAAGGAGATGTGCCCCCGTGGCCGAGCTGTTCTACGAAGACGACGCCGACCTGTCCATCATCCAGGGCCGCAAGGTCGCGGTCATCGGCTACGGCAGCCAGGGCCACGCCCACGCGCTGTCCCTGCGCGACTCGGGCGTGGACGTCCGCGTCGGCCTGAAGGAGGGCTCCAAGTCCAAGGCCGTCGCCGAGGAGGCCGGCCTGCGCGTGGTCACCCCCGCCGAGGCCGCCGCCGAGGCCGACGTCATCATGATCCTGGTGCCGGACCCGATCCAGGCCGACGTCTACGAGGAGTCCATCGCGCCGAACCTGAAGGCGGGCGACGCCCTGTTCTTCGGCCACGGCCTGAACATCCGCTTCGGCTTCATCAAGCCCCCGGCGGACGTCGACGTCTGCATGGTCGCCCCGAAGGGCCCGGGCCACCTGGTCCGCCGCCAGTACGAGGAGGGCCGCGGCGTCCCGTGCATCGTGGCCGTCGAGCAGGACGCCACCGGCAACGCCTTCGCGCTGGCCCTGTCCTACGCCAAGGGCATCGGCGGCACCAAGGCCGGCGTCATCAAGACCACCTTCACCGAGGAGACCGAGACCGACCTGTTCGGTGAGCAGGCCGTCCTCTGCGGTGGCACCGCCGCCCTGGTCAAGGCCGGTTTCGAGACCCTGGTCGAGGCCGGCTACCAGCCGGAGATCGCCTACTTCGAGTGCCTGCACGAGCTGAAGCTCATCGTCGACCTGATGTACGAGGGCGGCCTGGAGAAGATGCGCTGGTCGGTCTCCGAGACCGCCGAGTGGGGCGACTACGTCACCGGACCCCGCATCATCACCGCCGACACCAAGGCCGAGATGAAGAAGGTCCTCGAGGAGATCCAGGACGGCACCTTCGCCAACACCTGGATCGCCGAGTACAAGGCCGGCCTGCCGAAGTACAACGAGTACAAGAACGCCGACGCCGACCACCTGCTGGAGACCACCGGCAAGAAGCTGCGCAAGCTCATGAGCTGGGTCGACGAGGAGGCGTAAGCACCTCCCGGGGGTCATCCCCCTTGTACAACTCGGCTGCTCCCGTCCGGGTGATTTCTCCGGACGGGAGCAGCCCGCCCCGAAGCCCGCCGATACACTTCCGAGTGCGCGTCAGGCCCACAGCGTCGTGCGTCTAGCTACGCGGCATGCCACCTTCCCCCGCTGGTCACGCCACCTTCGTGCCGGGGCGAACCGGACAGTTAAGGACACACTGTCGTGAGCAAATCCGTAGTACTCATCGCCGAAGAGCTGTCGCCCGCCACCGTCGACGCCCTTGGCCCCGACTTCGAGATCCGCCACTGCAACGGCGCGGACCGCACCGAGCTGCTGACCGCCATCGCCGACGTGGACGCGATCCTCATCCGCTCCGCCACCAAGGTGGACGCCGAGGCCCTGGCCGCCGCCAAGAAGCTGAAGGTCGTCGCCCGCGCCGGCGTCGGCCTGGACAACGTGGACGTCTCCGCCGCCACCAAGGCCGGTGTGATGGTCGTCAACGCGCCGACGTCCAACATCGTCACCGCCGCCGAGCTCGCCTGCGGCCTGCTGATCTCCGTCGCCCGCAACATCGCGCCGGCCAACGCCGCGCTCAAGCAGGGCGAGTGGAAGCGCAACAAGTACACCGGCGTCGAGCTCTCCGAGAAGGTGCTCGGCGTGGTCGGCCTCGGCCGGATCGGCGTCCTGGTCGCGCAGCGCATGTCCGCCTTCGGCATGAAGATCGTCGCCTACGACCCCTACATCCAGGCCGCCCGCGCGGCCCAGATGGGCGTCAAGCTGGTCTCGCTGGAGGAGCTGCTGGAGGTCTCGGACTTCATCACCGTCCACCTCCCCAAGACCCCGGAGACCGTCGGCCTGATCGGCGACGAGGCGCTGCACAAGGTCAAGCCGACCGTGCGCATCGTCAACGCGGCCCGCGGCGGCATCGTCGACGAGGCCGCGCTCGCCAGTGCCCTCAAGGACGGCCGGGTGGCCGGCGCCGGCCTGGACGTGTACGCCAAGGAGCCGTGCACCGACTCGCCGCTGTTCGCCTTCGACAACGTGGTCGCCACCCCGCACCTGGGCGCCTCCACCGACGAGGCCCAGGAGAAGGCCGGCATCGCCGTCGCCAGGTCGGTGCGCCTCGCGCTGGCCGGCGAGCTGGTGCCGGACGCGGTCAACGTCCAGGGCGGCGTGATCGCCGAGGACGTCCGCCCGGGCCTGCCGCTCGCCGAGAAGCTCGGCCGGATCTTCACCGCGCTGGCCGGCGAGGTCGCCGTCCGGCTCGACGTCGAGGTCCGCGGCGAGATCACCCAGCACGACGTCAAGGTGCTCGAACTCTCCGCGCTGAAGGGCGTGTTCGAGGACGTGGTGGACGAGACGGTGTCCTACGTCAACGCCCCGCTGTTCGCCCAGGAGCGCGGCGTCGAGGTCCGTCTGACCACCTCCAGCGAGAGCCCCGAGCACCGCAACGTCATCACCGTCCGCGGCACCCTCGCGAACGGCGAGGAGGTCGCCATCTCGGGCACCCTCTCCGGCCCGAAGCAGATCCAGAAGATCGTCGGCGTGGACGGCTTCGACGTGGACGTGGCGCTCACCGACCACATGGCCTTCTTCACCTACGAGGACCGCCCCGGCGTGGTCGGCACCCTCGGCCGCATCCTCGGCGACGCCGGCATCAACATCGCGGGCATGCAGGTCGCCCGGGACGGCTCCGGCGCGCTCGCCTCGATCACCGTCGACAGCGAGATCTCGCAGGACGTGCTGAACGCCATCTCCGCCGAGATCGGCGCCAAGTTCGCCCGCGCGGTGAACCTCGGCTGAGCCTGCATCAAGGCCTGTGACCAGGGCCCGGACCGCTTCGGCGGTCCGGGCCCTGCTGCGTTCGGGGGACGCCGGAGGCCGGCCCGCCGGCGTCCGCGTCTCAGATACTAGGAAATCCAACTATTCGTGCAGACATCCTCGCTCCGGCGTCGTACCGTGAAAGAGCCATACGGTGAGCCACCCCTGCAAGCCCAGGGACGTGGCCCGTGTGCGCCCGTACGCGCACCGGCAGGCGATCCCTGCCCGGCGTACCCACCCTCCGCCATTCCTCGCGCCCTGCAGCAGGTGCGCACGCACCAAGGAGCCGGTATGCCCCACGCAGACCGCCACGCCCCCACCGCCCCCGACGCCCGCGCCCCGCGCCGCCGCCGGCGCACCGAGCCCACCCCGCGCTTCGCGGCCGACGCCCTGCAGCGCGCCCTCGACCGCCGCGACAACGGCGGCGTGACGGGTCATCACCTGCACTGACGACCCCGCTGGGCCGAAAGACTGACGTACCGTCACCTGAACGAGTGCACAGTCGGCCCCCACGAGGGAAAGGGCTCGCCCACCCCGGCGCGATGATCCTAATTTGGTGCGTCCGGGAGGGTGATCGACGTCCGCGCGGTGCGGGCGGCCGCAGGATCAGGCCACCCCTGCCGGGGAGACCGCTCCCGTGCGTACGCCCGCAGTCCTCGCGCTCGCCCTCGTCACCTTCGCCGCCCCCGCGGCCTGGGCGGAACCGGCCGCCGGCCGCGCCCCGGCCCCGCCGGGCGCACCCGTCACCGTCCTGCTGGAGCTCGACACCGAGGCGGTCGCGCCCGCCTGGCAGCGGGCCGCCGCCGACGCCCGGCGGCAGCGCCGCTCCCCGGAGGCCGTCCGGGCCGCCGCGGCCGCGGCCGGTGCCGAGCAGCGGGCCCGTGCCGCCCGGGCCGCCGACCGGCTGGCCGGGAGCGTCCGCGCCGCCGCCCCCGACGCCCGGGTGGTCTACCGCACCCAGACCCTGCTGAGCGGCCTCGCCGTCAGCGTGCCCCCGCGCGCGGTGGCGCGGCTGGCCGCCCTGCCGGGCGTCCGGGCCGTCCACCGGATCGCCCTCAAGCACCGCGACAACGGCCACTCGGTGCCGCTCACCGGCGCGCCCGAGGTGTGGTCCGGGCCGAGCGGCAACACCGGCACCGGCGTGCGGATCGGCGTCGTCGACTCCGGCATCGACTACACCCACGCCGACTTCGGCGGCCCCGGCACCCCGGAGGCCTTCGCCGCCGTCGACGGCGCGAAGGCCGCACCGGCCGGGCTGTTCCCCAGCGCCAAGGTCACCGGCGGCCGGGACCTCGTCGGCGACGACTACAACCCGGACCCGGCCTCCGCGCACTACCAGCCCGTCCCGCACCCGGACGCCAACCCGATCGACTGCGCGCGGGGCGGCCACGGCACCCACGTCGCCGGCACCGCTGCCGGCCTCGGCGTCACCCGCGACGGCAAGCCCTACCCCGGCCCCTACCGGCCCGGCCTCGATCCGGCCGGCTTCCTGGTCGCCCCCGGGGCCGCCCCGGGCGCCACCCTCTGGGCGATCCGCGTCTTCGGCTGCGACGGCTCCACCGACCAGCTCGCGAACGCCCTCGACCTCGCCGCCGACCCGGACGGCGACGGCGACCTGACCGACCGCCTCGACGTGGTCAACCTCTCCCTCGGCAGCGGCTTCGGCAGCCCCGACGACGCCGACTCGCTCGCCGCCGACGAGCTGTCCGCCCTGGGCACCGTGGTGGTCGCCTCGGCCGGCAACGAGGGCGACGTGTACGGGATCGGCGGCAGCCCCGGCACCGCCGCCCGGGCGGTCACCGTCGCCGCCTCCGTCGACCCGCACGGCGACGCCGACGGCATCCGGGTGCTCGCCCCCGAGGCGCTCGCCGGGGTCGTTCCCGGCCACTGGAGCGCCGAGTACACCGGCTGGTCCACCCAGGACGTCGCCGCCGACCTCGCCCTGCCCGCCGACCAGACCGACGGCTGCACCGCCTTCGGCACCGCCGACGCCGCCCGCCTCAAGGGCCGCATCGCCCTCCTCGCCTGGAAGAGCCGGGACTCCGACCGGGCCTGCGGCTCCGCCGCGCGCGCCGACCACGCCGCGGACGCCGGCGCGGTGGGCGCCGTCTTCGCCGCCGACAGCGACGCCCTCGCCGAGATCGCCGGCAACGACCGCATCCCCGCCGTCCTGCTCGCCCGCACCGACGCCGGACCGCTCACCGCGGCGGCCGCCGCCGGCCCCGTCCGCGTCCGGCTGGCCGGCCCCGGCAACACCCTGCACGGCGCCGTCTCCCAGGACCTCCCGCAGCGCACCGACACCCTGACCGCCTTCAGCTCCCGCGGCATCGGCGTGCCCGGCCTGGTCAAGCCGGACGTCGCCGCCCCCGGCGAGACCATCTGGTCCGCCAAGGTCGGCAGCGGCAGCGGCGGCATGCGCGAGGACGGCACCTCGATGGCCGCCCCGCACGTCGCCGGCCTCGCCGCGCTCGTCCGGGCCGCGCACCCCGACTGGCCGGTCGCCGACGTCAAGGCCGCGCTGATGAACACCTCCGTCGACACCCGGCACGACGCCGACCCGGACAGCCCGGTGTACGGCCCCGAACGCACCGGCGCGGGCCGGGCCCGGGTCGACGCCGCCGTCGCCACCCCCGCCGTCGCCTACGCCGCCGGCGAGGGCGCGGTGGAGGGCGCCGTCGGGCTCTCCTTCGGACCGGTCGCCGTCACCGGCCCGACCGCCCTGGAACGCCAGGTGGAGATCCGCAACCACGGCGACGGCCCGGTCGACTACACCACCGGCTACGCCCCGGCCACCGAGCTGCCCGGCGCCTCCTTCGGCATCACGCCCTCCCGGGTCACCGTGGAGCCGGGCGGCACCGCCCGGGTCACCGTCACCCTCCGGGTGCCCGGCAGCCTCGGCCGCACCCCCGACCCGACGCTCGCCCTCACCCAGGCCGGGCACGCCCGCAGCTACCGCGGGGAGCTCTCCGGCCGACTGCTGCTGACCCCGGCCGACACCGCGCTGCCACAGCTGCGGGTGCCGCTGTTCGCCGCACCGCGGGCCGCCTCCGACCTCGCGGCGGGCCCCCTGCTCGCCTCCGGGCGGGCGACCGGCAGCCTGCTCGCCCTGACCGGCTCCGGTGCCCCGACCTCCGGCGGCGCCGGCCTGCTCAGCGCCTTCGTCCACGGCGGCGAGGCGGCCCGCTGGCCGGACTGCGCCACCGCCGGCGAGCAGGACGACATCTGCGTGGAACGCCCCGGCGAGCGCACCGCCAACCTGCGCTACGCCGGCGCGGCCAGCGACGCCCCCGCGCACGGCGACCCGATCGCCGAGGGCACCCTCTACCTGGCCGCCGCACTGTGGGCGCCCGCCGCGAGCCCGGTCGGCCTGTTCGGCGTCCGCGCCTCGCTGGACACCGACGGGGACGGCCGCACCGACGCGATCGTCGCCGCCCACCGGCTGCGCGGCAGCGACGTCCTGGTGGCCCGCACCACGGACGCCCGCACCGGCAAGGAGCTCGACGTCCAGCCGCTGAACGCGCGCTGGGGGGACACCGACACCGGCCTGTTGGACGGCGACGCCGTGGTGCTGCCCGTCCGGCTCTCCGCGCTGCCGGGCCTGCGCCCGGGCGCGAGCACCGTCCGCTACGCGCTGTGGACGGGCCAGGTCGTGCCGGGCACGCCGACCGAACAGGACGCGCTGGGCTCGATCGGCCTCACCGGCGGGCGGCCGACCCTGTCGCTGGACGTCCTGCACCCGGCGCTGGACATCAGGGACGGGGTGAACGGGCCGGCCGCCGTCGCGGTCGCCGAGCGGCCCGGCAGCGTCCTCCAGGTCACCCGGGCGGCCGCAGGCGCCAGGCTGCTACTGCTCCACCACCTCAACCCGGACGGGCGCCGGGCCGAGGTCGTCACCCTTGGCTGAACCGGCCGCGGGGCCCTCGCCCCGCCCGGTCAGCACCAGCTTGGACAGCACGTAGGTGATCGGGATCGCGACCACTGCCGCCAGCAGCGGCGCGATCCGGTCGTCCACCCGGGCCCACTCCACCAGCGCGAACACGCCGCCGCTCTGCACCAGGTAGTTGGTGATGTTCGGCAGCGGGAACAGCAGGAACTTCCGCCAGGTCGGCCGGGTCCGGTAGGTGAAGTAGGTGTTCATGAAGAACGACCCGACCATGCTCAGGAAGAACGCCGCGCTGAACGCGGCGAAGTACGGCAGGTACGGGTGGATCACCAGGTACAGCAGGTAGAACGTCGCCGTGTTGACGACACCGACGAGGCCGAACCTGACGACCTGCCACAACTGCGGCCTCATACTGCCTCTCCTGCGCGGTGGCTCTCCGCGCGGAACGCGGCCCGCGGCACGTTGGTCTCCTTGACGAGGAAGTGCGGCCGGCGCTTGGTCTCGTAGTAGATCCGGCCGATGTACTCGCCGATCAGTCCGAGCATCACCATCTGCAGGCCGCCCAGGCCCACGATCGCCACGATGAGCGTGACGTAGCCGGGGGAGTCGACGCCGTCGACCAGGGCCACCCCGGTGATCCAGGCCGCGTACAGCGCGGCCACGCCGACCAGGGCGAGGCCCAGGTAGATGGCGATCCGCAGCGGCCGGTTGTTGAACGAGATCAGCCCGTCCATGCCGTAGTTGAGCAGGGCACCGAAGTGCCACTTGGTCTCGCCGGCCTCGCGGGCGACGTTCTGGTAGTCGAAGGTGACGGTGTCGAAGCCGATCCAGGAGAACAGGCCCTTGGAGAACCGGTTGTACTCCGGCAGCGACAGCAGCGCGTCCACCGCGGCCCGCGACAGCAGGCGGAAGTCGCCGACCCCGTCCTGGAGTTCGACGTCCACCCAGCGGTTGACCATCCGGTAGTAGAGCCGGCTGACCGCGGTGCGCACCGGCCGGTCGCCCTCGCGGGTGCGGCGGGCGATGACCTGGTCGTGGCCCCGGTCGTACAGCTCCAGCATCCGCTCGATGAGCTCCGGCGGGTGCTGCAGGTCGGCGTCCATCAGCACCACGGCGTCGCCGGTGGCCTCCCGCAGGCCGGCCAGCATGCCGGCCTCCTTGCCGAAGTTCCGGCTGAAGGAGACGTACCGGGTGGTGTCCGGATGCTCGGCAGCGATCTTGCGCAGCCGCTCCAGGGTGCCGTCCGCACTGCCGTCGTCGACGTAGCAGAGCTCGTACTCGACCGGCAGGGCGTCCAGGCTCCCGCGGATCGCGGTGTCGAAGAGCTCGATCACCGCTTCCTCGTTGAAGCAGGGCACCACCACGGACAGTCGCACCAGGTCACCTCCGGCCGTTGACGCAGTCGGTGGCCGAAAGCACTGCCCCCTCGCCCTGCCTGTCTGATTTCACACAGATGGTACCGGGCCGCCGTCGGCCGTCCGCCCGCCGCGGCCCCGCAGCCGCGTGAGCAGCGCCACGCCCAGCAGTACCGCCGCGGCCGCGCCGCTCGCCGCGAGACCCGGCAGCAGGCCCGGCGGGCGGTAGCCGCAGGAGACCTCCGAGGCGCCGGCGCCCAGATCGACGCCCATCATGCCGAGCACCGACCGGGGAGCTGCGGCAGGCCGGCCGTCCACCGAGCACCGCCAGCCGTCCACCGCCGGCACCGAGATCAGCGCGGTGCCGGCGGAGCCCGCCGGGAGCTCGGCGGTCAGGGTGTGGCCGCCTGCGGTGACCTTCGTCGCGCCGTGCAGCCCGCGCAGCGCCGAGTCCAGGGCGGAGCGGTCCAGGCAGCCCAGCGGCAGCGCGGGGATCTCAGCCTTCGCCGAGGCGCGCAGCTGCACGGTGAGCCGCCCGTCGGCCGGGACCGGGCCGAGCTCGCGGATCGGCATCGCCGTCATCGGCTGCCGGCCCCAGCTGGTGTACGAGCCGCTCGGGCCGGTCACCGTGCCGCCCAGCCAGGGCGCGTACAGGAAGGCGGTGCGTCCGGGGGTGCAGGCGGCGGTGAAGGTCGTCCAGGCGCGGCCCTTCGGCGTGGCCGGGACCTTCCAGCCGCCGTCGGCCGAGCGCACCGGCCGCGGCCCGGCCGTCCACTCCGGCTCGGGGGTCTCGTAGACCCTCGCGCCGAGCAGGGACTCCTGGCGGCTCCACACCGAGCGGGTGTCCGGGGCCGCCGCAGGGTGCACGGTGACCAGCGGCGCGGCCGGGGCGTGCTTCACCGCGAAGCCGCCGGGCCGGCCGGTGGAGTCCAGCCGGGTGGTGACGCCGAAGAGCGCCTGCCCCACCGGGTCGGCCGGGCTGAGGGTGTGCCGGCCCTGGATGTACCAGCCCGTGCCGAGGCCCTGCAGCATCTCGGCGGTGACCGCCGGCAGGTAGCTGCTGTAGTACGAGCCGCCCTGGCCGCCGAGCAGCAGCGGGTCGTTGTTGGCGAACTCGTGCGGGCCCGGATCGGTACGGCTGTGCGGCCAGTCGTCGGCCTCGCGCAGCGCGTCCCGGGCGGCCAGCGACTCGGCGGAGACCGTGGTGCGCGGCTGGTAGAACGGCAGCCGGTCGCGGATCCCGGTCACCGCGTACGCGGTGTGCGCGGCCCCGGCGAAGACGGTGAGCACCAGCACCGCGCCGGCGCACCGGCGCACGAGCGGGCGCGCACGCCACCGGGCGAGCGCCAGCAGTGCACCCAGCACCAGGGCGCCGCCGGCCCCCACCTCGATCCAGGTCGACCAGCGCACCGAGCTCTGCCCGTGCCCGGCCAGCGCGAGCAGCGCCACCAGCCCGGCGCCGCCCAGCAGCGCGGGCACGTCCGGGCGGCGCGCCAGCGAGGCCCAGGCGGCCGTCACCAGCAGACCGCTCAGCACGAACGAGGCCCGGTACGGGCTGCCGTTGGGGATCGCCAGGCCGTGCCACAGCAGGATCGTCGGCTCCCACACGAAGCTCGCCCCGACCGCCACCAGCAGCACGTACCAGCCGATCCGCTCCGCCGGGCGGACCCGGCGGTGGAACGGCAGCGCCGCGACCAGCAGCAGCGCGAGCATGCCGACGAAGACGTTCGGCACCGAGTGGTCCGAGCGGCCGCCCGGCAGCAGCTGCGCCAGGTAGTCGGTGAGGCCGGGCGCGCCCTCGTAGGTCGCGAGCGGCGCCGGCTGCGAGGCCTTGCTGGCCTTCAGCGAGACGGTCATCGCCGGTGCCGCCAGCAGCACGCCGACGGTGAACATGCCGGCGGCCCGGCCGGCCGCCCGCAGCCGCGCCCGCCGCGAGCCGTCGGCCAGGGCGAGGCGCAGCAGCAGCACCAGGCCGGAGGCGATGGTCGCCATCGCCGCGGTGTAGAAGTTGCCCGCCCAGGCGGCCGCGACCAGCAGCGTGCCGAGCACCCAGCGGCGCTCCCGCAGGCACCAGTCGCAGGCCAGGCCGATCGCCGGCAGCGAGACCAGGCCCCACATCCACATCGGGTCCGGCGATCCGTCGTTCAGCACCCAGGCGCACAGCCCGTAGCCGACCGCGAGCAACGCGCGCGGCCACGGGCTGCCCGGCACCAGCCGGCCCAGCAGCACCGTCATCGCGGCGGAGCCCAGGCCGATGCTCAGCAGCGTGACGAGGAACACGGGGAAACCGACCGCGTCCCGCGGGAAGAGCCCGACCAGCCAGGAGAACGGGTTCATCAGATAGGTGACGAAGTCCCCCAGGAAGGGGGCGCCGTAGCCGCTGTTCCAGTTGAACAGCAGGTCACCGGTGGACTCGCCGTGCATCAGGTCCCACAGGTGGGCGTGGAACGGCACGAACTGGTTGCCCAGGTCGTTCACCGCCCGCGACCGCCCGCCGAAGGGATAGGTCCCGCGCAGGGCCGTGGCCAGGCAGAACGCGCCCATCGCCAGCACCGCCGCCAGCAGGGCGGCCTGCGCCTCGCGGCCGCGGGTGCGGCGGGGCAGCGGCGGCGCCTCCTCCTCCGCCTCGCGGACTCGCGGGCGGGCCGGGGCCGATCGCTGGCTCACTGCGCGGTGCTCCTGCCTGGCCCTGGCGGGCCGAAGGGGTCGTACGGGACCGGCCGGCGGGCACGCGGCGGCCGACGCGGGTGCGGGGGATGCGGACCGAGCATATGCAACGCCCGGGCCGCCCGATCGCGGCCCGCACGGGTACGCGGGCGGTCATCCCGGAGGGCGACCGTGCTACCCACAGGGCACCCGACTGCGTTGACGGTGTGCCTAGCCGGCCTGGTTCCAGGAGCCGAAGGGGGCGCCGGGCACCGGTTGGCGGGCGGTGTACAGGTGGCCGTCGCAGCCGAGCGCCGCGGCGACCAGCCGGCCGTCGGAGTCGGCCGCCAGTGCGGGGGTGTGGGAGAGCAGCGGGCCGTCGTGCTGCCAGTCGTGGCCCGCGGCGCGCAGCGCCGTCCGCCCGCGGTCGTCGCGCACGGCCAGCGCCCCGGCGGTGGCGGCGATCCGTCCGAAGCCGCCCGGCGGGGCGGACTCGGAGACCACCCGCCAGGCCTCGGAGCCGGGCGTGCGTTCGGCGGTCAGCACCCGGGCGCTCTTCGGCTCGCGGAAGCGCACCCGCAGCGCGCCCTCCTCGCCGAGCTCGGCGGTGACCGGTCCGGCCGGCACCGGCAGCCCGGTGGGCGGCGCGGGGCGCAGCGGGCCGCCCGGGACGTCGGAGGCCCAGTGCACGACGGTGCGCGCGCCGGGCGCGAAGACGTGGGTGTTGCCTAGCCCGTCGACGACGGCGCCGAGGCCGTCCTGGACGCCTCCGCCGGCCGCCGGCGGCAGGGCCAGCGCCGTCCAGGGGCCGTCCGTGGTGCGGACGGCGACCGAGCCGCCCCAGGTGCGGGCGGCGACCTGCACGGTGCCGTCGGGCAGGGCCGCGCCGATGGGGTAGCCGAACTCCATGGAGCGCACCGGGTCGGGGCCGTCCGGTGCGCCGAGGCTCTCCCAGGGGCCGAACGCGTCCGGGCCGGTCTGCACGCAGGTGACCACCTCGCGGCAGTGCTCGGCGGCCGCGTACCGCAGTACGGTGCGCACCCCGAGCAGCCTTATCCGCCCGTCGGCCTGCCGGACGGCCTGCAGCTGGCCCTCCAGGCCGCTGCCGGCGATCGGGCGCGGGCCGGCCCAGCCGTGCTCGGACTGCACCCAGTGCACCGCGGAGCCGTTCAGCAGGCCGAAGGCGGCCAGTCGGCCGTCGGACAGCGGCTGCAGCCAGGCGCCGCTTCCGGGGGCGCGGTAACGGGTGGACTGCGCCCAGCCATTGCGCAGTGCGCCGGCCCCGACCTTGCGGTCGCCGCAGCCGGCCGGGTCGCCGCAGCGGCGGTTGTCGGCCCAGCCGTAGCTGTTCAGCGCGAGGACCTTGCGGCCGACCGCGGCCTGGTCGAGGTTGTGCGGCAGCGCGGCGTTGACGTAGCCGAGGTAGTGCTCCACGGTGCCGTTCCTGGCCCGGTCGCCCGCCCAGTGCCGGGCGAGGGCGGCCTGCGCGAAGTACGCGGAGTAGGTGTGGTCCTGGTGGTCCAGGTACACGTGGCCGCTGCGCGGGTCCTTGGGGGGCTTGGGGGAGTGGTCCGGGTTGGGGTCGAGGGTGCGCACCACCGTGGGCCGGAAGTGGTCGAGGACGGCGTGCAGGGTGGCGATCAGCTGCTCGCGGCTGTAGCCGGCGCCCGGCGGGAGGCCGCTGCGCACCGGCGGCAGGGTGTCGAGGGAGTCGGTCTCGCCGAGCCACAGGCCGCGCAGGCTCTCCGCGCGGGGGAGGCTGACCGACCGGGCCTCCACCAGGGCGAGCAGGATCAGCTGGACCTGCGGGGCGGCCCGCAGCGTGTGCTGTTCGACCAGGCGGCCGTCCAGGTAGCTGACCAGCGACGTGTCCCACGGGCTGTTCTCGTCGCCGGTGGTGAGCAGGGCGAGGGCGGCGGTCAGTCCGTTGATCCGGGCCCGGGTGTACGCGGGCCGGTCGGCCCGGGCGACCCGGCCGAGCTCGGAGTGCAGGACGTTGCGGCCGTCGGACTCGCCGTCGGTGAGGCAGACCGTGACGCAGGCGGCGCCGGAGGCGAGCGCATGGTCGAGGTCCGGATTCATGAAGTAGAGATTGTCGTCCGGATGCGCGATGACGTGCACGAACGACTGTGTGATGCTGTGATTGGCGATGCCGGTCACCCGCGTCGGCCCGTCCGGTTCCGGATCGGGCCTGCGGTCCTCGCGAACCCCCAGCCAGGCACCGCAGCCGGCCGCGGGCAGCGCCAGTGCCCCACCGGTCAGCCAGAGCGCGCGGCGTCTGCTGATCGGACCCCCCATAGTGCAGTCCCCCGTGAATTCCCCGTGCAGATCTGTTGGATTTTAACGGAGCAGTCCGGTACGCCTTCGGGGCCCCCATCCCGTCCGCCGTATCCGCGAATGTCCGGATACTGGACAGAAGGTGTCAGTGACTGGGACGCGGAGTAGGGTCCTTAACATGTCTCGCAGCCTTCGTCTTGCAGTGATCCCCGGTGACGGCATCGGCCAGGAAGTGGTGGCCGAGGGCCTCAAGGTGCTCGGCGCCGCCCTGCCCGCCGACGTGAAGCTGGAGACCACCGAGTACGACCTCGGCGCCCGGCTCTACCACCGCACCGGCGAGACCCTGCCGGACGCCGTGCTGGAGGAGCTCAAGGACCGCGACGCGATCCTGCTCGGCGCCATCGGCGACCCCAGCGTCCCCTCCGGCGTGCTGGAGCGCGGCCTGCTGCTCAAGCTCCGCTTCGCCTTCGACCACCACATCAACCTCCGTCCGGGCAAGCTCTTCCCCGGCGTGAAGTCCCCGCTGGGCGGCGACCCGCAGATCGACTTCGTCGTCGTCCGTGAGGGCACCGAGGGCCCGTACGTCGGCAACGGCGGCACCCTGCGGGCCGGCACGGAGCAGGAGGTGGCCACCGAGGTCAGCCTCAACACCGCCTTCGGCATCGAGCGGGTCGTCCGCGACGCCTACCGCCGCGCCCAGGCCCGCCCGCGCAAGAAGCTCACCCTCGTCCACAAGAACAACGTGCTGGTCCACGCCGGCCACCTGTGGACGCGGATCTTCCAGGAGGTCGGCCGGGAGTTCCCCGAGGTCACCACCGACTACCTGCACGTCGACGCGGCGACGATCTTCTTCGTCACCCAGCCCGAGCGCTTCGACGTGATCGTCACCGACAACCTGTTCGGCGACATCCTGACCGACCTCGCCGCGGCCGTCACCGGCGGCATCGGCCTGGCCGCGTCCGGCAACATCAACCCCACCGGCGCCTTCCCGTCGATGTTCGAGCCCGTCCACGGCTCCGCCCCCGACATCGCCGGCCAGGGCAAGGCCGACCCGACCGCCACCGTGCTGTCCGTCGCCATGCTGCTGGAGCACCTCGGCTACACCGCCGAGGCCGCGAAGGTCGAGGCCGCCGTCGCGGCCGACCTCGCCGAGCGCACCGGCCCCCGCTCCACCTCCGAGGTCGGCGACGCGCTCGCCGCCCGAGTATCCGGCTGACGGGCCGGGAACAGCACCGTTCCGGGCCCGAAGGGCCCGGAACCGCACAGCGCAGCAGCCGACCGGCTGTTCGGCACGGCCCTCTGGATGCGAGTATCGACAGTGGGCCGTGCCGTCATGCGTTCTCTCACCGGCGGAGGCGGCCCGGACCAACCCCACGGTGAAGGACAGACAGTCATGAGTACGCCCACCCAGGCGCCCATCACGTTCGAGCTCAAGCCCTCCGCGCACCCGCTGTCCGACGCGGAGCGCCAGGCCCGGCTGGCCGACCCCGGCTTCGGCCGGATCTTCACCGACCACATGGTCACCATCCGGTGGACGGAGGGCCTGGGCTGGCACGACGCCCAGCTGACCCCGTACGCGCCGCTGGAGATCGACCCGGCCAACATGACGCTGCACTACGGCCAGTCGATCTTCGAGGGCCTCAAGGCGTACCGCCAGGCCGACGGCTCCATCGCCACCTTCCGCCCCGAGGCCAACGCCGCCCGCTTCCAGGCCTCCGCCCGCCGTCTCGCCATGCCCGAGCTGCCGGTCGAGACCTTCGTCGAGGCCGTCGAACTGCTCGTCCAGCAGGAGCAGGCCTGGGTGCCGAACGAGGCCGAGCAGAGCCTCTACCTGCGGCCCTTCATGTTCGCCACCGAGGTCGGCCTGGGCGTCCGCCCGGCCAACTCCTACCTCTTCATGATCATCGCCTCGCCGGCCGGCGCCTACTTCCCGGGCGGCATCAAGCCGGTCTCCGTCTGGCTCTCCGAGGAGTACGTCCGGGCCGCGCCGGGCGGCACCGGCGCCGCCAAGTGCGCCGGCAACTACGCCGCCTCGCTGATCGCCCAGGCCCAGGCCGCCGAGAAGGGCTGCGACCAGGTCGTCTGGCTCGACGCCGCCGAGCACCGGTGGATCGAGGAGATGGGCGGCATGAACCTGTACTTCGTCTTCGGCGAGGGCAAGGACGCGAAGATCGTCACCCCCGAGCTCTCCGGCGCCCTCCTCCCCGGCATCACCCGGGACTCGCTGCTGCAGCTCGCCTCGGACCTCGGCTACGCCGTCGAGGAGCGCCGGATCTCCACCGACGAGTGGAAGCAGGGCAACGCCGACGGCACCCTCACCGAGGTGTTCGCCTGCGGCACCGCCGCCGTCATCACGCCGGTCGGCTCGGTGAAGTCCGCCCGCGGCGACTGGACGGTCGGCAAGGGCGAGCCCGGCCCCACCACCATGGAGCTCCGCAAGGCCCTCCTCGCCATCCAGGGCGGCCAGGCCCCCGACACCCACAACTGGCTCCACAAGATCGTCTGATCCTCCGCGAGGGGTGAACCACAAGAGGCGCCCCGCGCGCCCTTGTGGTTCACCCCTCCCCGCTGCCGACGGGCGCGTCTCGGCATGCGGATGGTGCGGGCCGGATGGCGGATGGTGTGCAAGACTGCGAGCGTGTCCTCGCTTTCGCTGATCATTAGCAGCAGGCGCGCCGGTCCGCAGTGACCGCCCCGCACCACCCCGTTGCGGAGCGACCACGAGCGTCCAGACCCGCGCGCAGACCTCTCGCACCCGCGAGGGGTCTTTTGTTTTGCCCCGGACCGGCCGGACCCCCACAAGGGGTTCGGAGACACCGGGCGGCGCGCGGGATGCTGGACAGTGGAGCCGGACCCATCACCGGCAACAGCAGTGCACTCCACCGAACGGAGAACCCAGGGCCATGACCGAGGCCAGCAGCCACCCGAACGACAGCTTCCACGTCTTCGACACCACGCTGCGCGACGGCGCCCAGCGCGAGGGCATCAACCTCACCGTCGCGGACAAGCTGACCATTGCCCGGCACCTGGACGAGTTCGGCGTCGGCTTCATCGAGGGCGGATGGCCGGGCGCCAACCCCCGCGACACCGAGTTCTTCGCCCGGGCGGCAGCGGAACTCGACCTCCGGAACGCCCAGTTGGTCGCCTTCGGCGCCACCCGCCGGGCCGGCGGCAAGGCCGCCGACGACCCCCAGCTGGCCGCCCTGGTGAACTCCGGCGCCCCGGTCGTCACCCTGGTCGCCAAGTCCCACGACCGCCACGTCGAACTGGCCCTGCGCACCACGCTGGACGAGAACCTGGAGATGGTCCGCGACAGCGTCGAGTACCTCCGCTCGCAGGGCCGCCGGGTGTTCATCGACTGCGAGCACTTCTTCGACGGCTACAAGGCCAACCCGGAGTACGCCCTGGCGGTCGTCACCACCGCCCACCGGGCCGGCGCCGACGTGGTGGTGCTCTGCGACACCAACGGCGGCATGCTGCCCGGCGGGGTGCGCGAGGTCGTCGCCGAGGTGCTGGCGAGGACCGGCGCGCGGCTCGGCATCCACGCCCAGGACGACACCGGCTGCGCGGTCGCCAACACGCTGGCCGCGGTGGACGCCGGCGCCACCCACGTGCAGTGCACCGCGAACGGCTACGGCGAGCGGGTCGGCAACGCCAACCTCTTCCCGGTGGTCGGCGCGCTGGAGATCAAGTACGACCGCCGGGTGCTCCCCGAGGGCCGGCTCGCCGAGATGACCCGGATCTCGCACGCCATCGCCGAGGTCGTCAACCTCGCGCCCTCCACCCACCAGCCGTACGTGGGCTTCTCCGCCTTCGCGCACAAGGCCGGCCTGCACGCCTCCGCCATCAAGGTCGACCCGGACCTGTACCAGCACATCGACCCCGAGCTGGTCGGCAACACCATGCGGATGCTGGTCTCGGACATGGCCGGCCGCGCCTCCGTGGAGCTCAAGGGCAAGGAGCTCGGCTACGACCTCTCCGCCGACCGCGACCTGGTCGGCCGGGTCGTCGCCAAGGTCAAGGAGCAGGAGAACCTGGGCTACACCTACGAGGCCGCGGACGCCTCCTTCGAGCTGCTGCTGCGCGACGAGGTGCGCGGCCGCCGGGAGCGGTTCTTCGCCCTGGAGTCCTGGCGGACCATCAGCGAGCAGCGCGCGGACGGCGCTTCGGGCAACGAGGCCACCGTCAAGCTGTGGGCCAAGGGCGAGCGCCGGATCGCGACCGGCGAGGGCAACGGCCCGGTCGACGCGCTGGACCGGGCGCTGCGCACCGCGCTGGAGCGGATCTACCCGCAGCTGGCCGAGCTGGAACTGGTGGACTACAAGGTCCGCATCCTGGAGGGCCAGCACGGCACCGGCTCCAAGACCCGGGTGCTGGTGGAGTCCGGGGACGGCGTCGCCACCTGGTCGACCGTCGGCGTGGCGGACAACGTCATCGCGGCCTCCTGGCGGGCCCTGGAGGACGCGTACACCTACGGGCTGCTGCGGGCCGGCCTGGAGCCCGACGAGACCGACTGAGGCCCGTACGGACGCCGGAGGGGGCGCGGAAACCCCGCGCCCCCTCCGGCATGTCCGGCCCGCCCGTCGTGCCCTATCGGAGCCGGGCGAGGAGGGCGTGCTCGACGAGGGTGATGAGGGCGCTCTTGGCGCTGTCCCTGCGTCGGGCGTCGAGGGTGACGATGGGGGTGTCGGGGCCGAGTTGGAGGGCTTCGCGGACCTCGTCGGCGGTGTGCGGCTGGTGGCCGTCGAAGCCGTTGAGGGCGACGACGAAGGGCAGGCCCGAGTTCTCGAAGTAGTCGAGGGCGGGGAAGCAGTCGGCGAGGCGGCGGGTGTCGACGAGGACGACGGCGCCGATGGCGCCGCGGACGAGGTCGTCCCACATGAACCAGAAGCGGTCCTGGCCGGGGGTGCCGAAGAGGTAGAGGATCAGGTCTTCGTCGAGGGTGATGCGGCCGAAGTCCATGGCGACGGTGGTCGTCGTCTTGCCCGCGGTGTGGGTGAGGTCGTCGATGCCGGCGCTGGCGCTGGTCATGACGGCTTCGGTGCGCAGCGGGTTGATCTCGGAGACGGCGCCGACGAGGGTGGTCTTGCCGACTCCGAAGCCGCCGGCGACGACGATCTTCGCGGAGGTGGTGGCGCGGCTGGGGGCGGCCGCGTTAGAGCTTGCGAAGTCCACTGAGGACCCTTTCGAGCAGCGTGACGTCAGGCGCACCGCCGGACTCGCCCGCGGCAGCGGGCTGGTGGATGGTGACGAGGCCGGCCTCTGCGAGGTCGGCGACGAGAATACGGGCGACACCCAGCGGGACCCCGGCCAGGGCCGAGATCTCCGCCACGGACTTGACCTCGCGGCAGAGTCCGACGATCCGGGCGTGCTCCGGCAGCAGACCGCCGGAGCGCTCGGCCGAGCCGGTGGTCGAGATCAGCGCCTCGATCGCCAGCTGGTACCGGGGCCGGGTACGGCCACCGGTCATCGCGTACGGACGGACGAGCGGCTGCTGCTCGTAGCCGCCGGACTGCTGCTGCCCACCGTAGCCGCCGGCCTGCTGGCCGCCGTAGCCACTGCCGTACCCGTTGCCGTACGAGCCGGCCGGTGTCGGGGGCGGGGTCATAGGTCCTCCTCGTGCTGCCGCCGTTCGCAGCGGGGTTCCAGCCGGGCGGTGCCGGCTGAGGCGGTCGGCCGCCCGGGGGCGGCCGATGGTCGGTGCGCCCGACCAGGCGGGCCGGGCGCATTACGGGGGTCGGGAAATCAGTGCAGCAGGCTGCCCTGGAGTTCTGCCCGGAGGGCGGGGGTGAGGACGGCTCCGGCGCGGTCGACGAGGAGTGCCATCTCGTAGCCGACGAGGCCGATGTCGGAGTCGGGCGAGGCGAGGACGGCGAGGGCGGAGCCGTCGCTGATCGCCATGAGGAAGAGGAAGCCGCGCTCCATCTCGACGACGGTCTGGTTGACGTCGCCGCCCTCGAAGATCCGGCTGGCGCCGGAGGTCAGCGAGGTGAGGCCGGAGGCGACGGCGGCGAGCTGGTCGGCGCGGTCCCGGGGGAAGCCTTCGGACATGCACAGCAGGAGACCGTCGGCGGAGACCACCACCGTGTGCGACACCCCGGGGGTGTTGTCCACGAAATTGGTGATCAGCCAGTTCAGGTTCTGTGCGGCCTGGCTCATCTGACTCAACTCAACGCTCCTGGTGGTTCTGGCCGAAGCCGTCAAAGCCCTGCTGCTGGCGACCGAAGTCGTTCTGGCCCTGGCCGGCCTGGCGTCCCTGCTGGATGCCGCGGCGCAGGTTGGTCAGCCGGCCGCGCACCTCCTCCGGGCTGCGGGAGACCTGCGGGCCGGTCAGCGGCGCCGCCTCGGCGGTGCCGGAGACCAGGTTGGCCTGCGGGGTGCGCCGGGGCAGGCCCGACGTGGTCAGCCCGCTGGTCGAGGGCTCGCGCACCTGCTCGGCACGGCGCCAGCGCTCGTCGTTGGCCGACGGACGCCACGGGGCCTCGGCGGCCTCGCGGCGGACGCCCTGGGGACCGCCCTGCGGGCCGCCCTGCTGCGGCGCCTGCGGGCGCTGCTGCGGACCGCCCTGGGGGCCGCCCTGCTGCGGGCCCTGGGGCCGCTGCGGCGCCTGCCGCTGCGGACCGCCCTGCAGCGGACCCTGCGGCCGCTGCGGGGCCTGCCGCTGCTGCGGGGCCTGCTGCTGGCGCGGGGCCTGCGGGGCCTGCTGCTGCGGGAAGCCCGGCGCCGAGGTGCCGGGGCGCTGCGGCTGGTACTGCTGCTGCGGGGCCTGCCCGCCGTCCTCCGGACGGAACCACTGCTGGGTGTCCTGGGAGCCGGGGCCGGTCGGCAGCGCCATCGGCTGGGCCTGCTGCTGCGGCTGCTGCCGCGGGGCCGGCTGCTCGAACGGCCGGTCGGCCTCCTGCTGGGACGGGTCCGGCAGGACCGGCTCCACCAGGCCGAGGCCCAGCGGGTCGCGCGGGTCGATGTCGCTGGCCTCGAAGCGCGGCCGGGCGAACTGCACGGTCGACTCCACCTGGGCCGGCTCGCCCTGGCCGGCCGCCGGCAGCGGCGCCTGCGGGCGCTGCTGGCCCTGGGGACGCTGCTGGCCCTGCGGGCCGGGGCCCGCCTGGCGCTGCGGCATCGGGGCGCGGCCGGCGGGGCCGCCCTGCTCCTGGGCCGGGCCGCGGCGCGGCAGGCCGCCGCCCTGTCCGGCCGGGGCACCGGGGGCGCCGGACGCACCGGGCACCCGGCGCGGCGGCTGGTTCGGCTGCTGGCCAGGCTGGTTCGGCGAGGGGTTCTCGCGCAGCGCCTGGCCGACCTCACGGGTCGGCAGGCCGCCGGTCGGGCGACCGCCCTGCGGCTGCTGCGGCTGCTGCTGGGGCTGCTGCGGCGCGCCCTGCGGGCCCTGGCCGAGCTGCGGCCGGGCGGCCGGAGCACCGGCCGGGGCCTGTCCGAGAGCGGCGGCGGCGCGGCCGGACAGCGCCTCGGCGGCACTGGCGCGGCCCTGCTGGCGCGGGGTCGGGGCGAGCCCGCGGCCCTTGCCGCCCGCGGCCGCGGCACCGCCGGAGCGGTTGCCGCCGCGGCGGTCGGCGGAGTTGGTGACGTCGACCGGCAGCATGACGAGCGCGGTGGTGCCGCCCGAGTCGCTGGGGCGCAGCTGGATGCGGATGCCGTGTCGCAGGGACAGGCGGCCGACCACGAAGAGGCCCATGCGGCGGGAGACGGAGACGTCGACGGTGGGCGGGCTCGCGAGGCGCTCGTTGATGTCCGCGAGGTCGTCGGGGCTCAGGCCGATACCGGTGTCGTGGATCTCGACCAGCACGCGGCCGTCGGGCAGCGCGTGGCCGGTGACCCGGACGCGGGTCTGCGGGCTGGAGAACGAGGTCGCGTTCTCGAGCAGCTCGGCGAGGAGGTGGACGAGGTCGTTGACGACGCGGCCGGCGACCTCGGTCGACGGCACCGCGGCGAGTTCGATGCGCTCGTACTGCTCCACCTCGGACGCGGCGGCGCGGAGCACGTCGACCAGCGGGACGGGGCGGGTCCAGCGGCGGCCCGGGTCCTCACCCGCGAGGACGAGGAGGTTCTCACCGTTGCGGCGCATGCGGGTCGCGAGGTGGTCCAGCTTGAAGAGGCTGGCCAGCTGGTCCGGGTCGGCCTCGCGGCTCTCCAGCTCGGAGATGAGCGACAGCTGGCGCTGGATGAGGCCCTGGCTGCGGCGCGAGAGGTTGGTGAACATCGCGTTGATGTTGCCTCGCAGAAGGGCCTGCTCGGCGGCGAGGCGGACGGCCTCGCGGTGCACCATGTCGAACGCGGAGGCCACGTGGCCGATCTCGTCCGCGGAGTCGACGCCGACGGCCTCGACGGTGACGTCGACGTCGTGCGGGTCGCTCTCCGAGAGGGTCTTGACCAGCTCGGGCAGGCGGCGCTCGGCGACGTCCTCGGCCGCGGCCTGCAGACGGGTCAGCGAGCGCACCATCGAGCGGGCCACGATCGCGGCACCGGCGATGGCGACGATGAGGACGATCGCGACCAGGGCGCCGTTGACCAGCGCCTCGGTGTCGGCGTCGTTCTGCAGCTTCTGCGCCTTGCCGTCCAGGACCTCCAGCAGCTGCGACTCGATCCGCTGCTCGGCGTTGATCTTGACGCTGGCGGCGTCGTACCAGTCCGTGTAGGAACGCGGGTCGGTCTGCCGGATGCCGTTGGTGTTCAGCACCTGCTGGGTGTACCGGTCGGTGTCCGCGATGGTCTGGTTGAAGCTCAGGCTGGAGCGCAGCTTCCGGGCCTCTTCGTCGCCGTAGATGGCGGTGAAGTTGGCGAGCGCGCTCTCCTCGGAGACCTGGAGGCGGATGCCGAAGGTCTCGTCCGAGGGGGAGAGGTCGGCCTTCTGCGGCCGGGCGAGCGCGGCCGAGATCAGCGCGCGCTGCATGGAGGAGTTCTCCTTGGACAGCGCGAACTGGGTGAGCGCTCGGGTGATCTTGATCAGCTCGGTCGAGTTCGACGCGATCGCGATCTCCTCGGTGATACCGATCAGACCCTTGATGATGACGTCGTAGTTCAGGACCGTGGACTGGATGTTGTCCTTGTTGGAGTACGCCGAACCGCGTGCCTCCGACAGCTGGTTGAGGTCCTTGCGGACCTGCAGCAGCAGCGCCTTGCCACCGGCGAGGTCGAGCTCGTCGAACTTGTCGGCACTGGTGGCGAAGGCCTTGCTCAGCTGGTCGGTGGTCTTCCGCGCGTCGAGGACGTCCGGATCCTCCCGGTCGCCCTTGGCCGTCAGCGGGCCGGCGCTGATGTCGCGCTCGGTCTCCAGTGCGTCGGCCAGCGCGGTCGCCTTGCGGGCGAGGTCCGCGAGGTCGCTCATCTGCGCCAGCTGGCGGGAGTTCTCCATCGAGGCCTGCACACGCAGACCACCGAGCGCCAGCGCGACGATCACGGGGAGCAGCAGCAGTGCGATCAGACGCGTACGGATGCGCCAGTTGCGCAGCGCGAATCTGTTCAGGCCGGTTGCCCGACGGTAGTTGAGCGTGCTGCGCAGCCGCGCACGGCCGGACTTCTTGTCGGCCGAGTCGTGGCCGTCCGTGACCGTGTCGTCGGCGGGCTCGGCGGTGCCGGTGGCCTGGCCTGCCGTCGGCGCTGCCTGGTGGGGGCCTGCCACGGGCTCGCGCGACTCCGGGTCACCCGCGGCGCCGCTGCCCCTCTTGAAACGTCCCTGCACTGGCGTCGCAACCTCTGGACCGGGCGCCCCTCCCCGCTGTCGCGGAGGGGGACGGTGTCGAGTTTTTCCGTGGCATTCCAGCACAGCGGGGGAAGTCCAACAAGGGGCGTTATGACACGGTGTCCTGAGCTACCGACCGCGCGCACGCTCTCACGGTCTGTTCGGTTACCTGCAGGTAATACGGCTTTTTTCGGACACGGAGCACCCATCGGCCGATTCGGAGCCGCCTGGGCATGTGTGACCAATGTCCGAATTGCCGTGAATGTCGGATTTCTCGAACCGTCTCGAATGTCCGAGAAGTGAGAATTGCTCTTGAAAATGTGACCAAGGTCACAGATTAATGTGTAGCTTTGGTCACGGCTCCTGTGACAGGAGATCCTTACCCTTGGCGGGGCCGCGGAGAGCCTGCCCGGGCCCGCGCCGTTCCCAAACCCCGATCCCGAAACCAAGGTGTGCTGCACATGTCCAAGCCGTCGAAGGCCACGATGTCCACGCTCGGCAGCGAAGCCACGGCCAACCCGCGTCGGACGACCCTGGCCTCCGTCGAGGACTTCGCCGACCTGCCCGGGGCGGTCGCCTCCCAGCAGCCGCGCGAGTACGCCTCCGAGCTGCCGACCGTCACGGCCAACCCGCGCCGCACCCAGCTGATGGTGGCGCCCGCGCCGCGCCTCCCGCAGGACTGACCCCGCACCTCCCTCGAAGGGGCACCGGCCGCCGCGGCCGGTGCCCCTTCGCGCATGCGTGCGTGCGGACGCCCCGCGGGGCGCGCCGGGGCCGGGCACGCGCCGCCCGGCCTTGTGCGGCCCGGCCGGGGCGGGCCCACGCGATAGCCTGGGGATGATCGAGCAGGCCGACGAACCGAGAGGTTGCAGGGTGCGTATCGCCAGGTTTTCCGTCCGGGAGGGGAGCCCTGCCGCGGGCAGCGTCTCCTTCGGCGTCGTCGAGGGCGATGCCGCCCAACCCGATTCCCTGGTGGTGCATGCACTCGCCGGCCACCCCTTCGGCCAGCCGCAGCCGACCGGTGAGACCTACCGGATGCAGGAGGTCCGGCTGCTGGCGCCGATGCTGCCCAACAAGATCGTCGCGGTCGGCCGCAACTACGCGGCGCACGCCGCCGAGCTCGGCAACGAGGTCCCGGACGTCCCGCTGACCTTCTTCAAGCCGTCCACCTCGGTGATCGGCCCGACCGAGTCGATCGCCTACCCGCCGTTCTCCACGGACGTGCAGCACGAGGCGGAGCTCGCCGTGGTGATCGGCCGGATGTGCCGCGAGGTGCCGCTGGAGCGGGTGCCCGAGGTGATCCTCGGCTACACCTGCGCCAACGACGTCACCGCCCGCGACGTGCAGCAGCGCGAGGGCCAGTGGGCCCGCGCCAAGGGCTTCGACACCTCCTGCCCGCTCGGCCCGTGGATCGAGACCGAGCTGGACCCGTCGGACCTGGCGATCACCTGCACCGTCAACGGCGAGCTCCGGCAGACCGGCCGCACCTCCCTGATGGTGCGTTCGATCGCCGAACTGATCGTCCACATCTCCGAGGCGATGACGCTCCTGCCGGGCGACGTCGTCCTCACCGGCACCCCCGCGGGTGTCGGCCCCATCCATGTCGGCGACGAGGTCGCCGTCTCCGTCGAAGGCATCGGCACTCTCGCCAACAAGGTGATCAAGCGTGGCTAACTCCACCCCGGGCTCGGACGTCCGGGTCCGTTTCTGCCCGTCCCCGACCGGCAACCCGCACGTCGGGCTGGTCCGCACCGCCCTCTTCAACTGGGCCTTCGCCCGCCACCACGGCGGCACGCTGGTGTTCCGCATCGAGGACACCGACGCGGCCCGCGACTCCGAGGACTCGTACAACCAGCTGCTCGACGCCATGCGCTGGCTCGGCTTCGACTGGGACGAGGGCCCCGAGGTCGGCGGCCCGCACGCGCCCTACCGGCAGTCGCAGCGGATGGACATCTACGCCGACGTCGCCCGCCGCCTGCACGAGGCCGGCCACGCCTACCACTGCTACTGCTCCACCGAGGAGCTGGACGCCCGCCGCGAGGCCGCCCGCGCCGCCGGAAAGCCCTCCGGCTACGACGGCCACTGCCGCGAGCTGAGCGAGGACCAGGTCGCCGTCTACAAGCTGGAGGGCCGCTCGCCGATCCTCCGCTTCCGGATGCCCGACACCGCGCTCTCCTTCGACGACCTCGTCCGCGGCCCGGTCACCTTCGACCCCAAGGACGTGCCGGACTACGGCATCGTCCGGGCCAACGGCGCCCCGCTGTACACCCTGGTCAACCCGGTCGACGACGCGCTGATGGGCATCACCCACGTGCTGCGCGGCGAGGACCTGCTCTCCTCCACGCCCCGTCAGATCGCGCTGTACGCGGCGCTCGCCGACATCGGCGTGGGCGCCGGCGCCACCCCGCGCTTCGGCCACCTGCCGTACGTGATGGGCGAGGGCAACAAGAAGCTCTCCAAGCGCGACCCGCAGGCCTCGCTCAACCTCTACCGGGAGCGCGGCTTCCTGCCCGAGGGCCTGCTCAACTACCTCGCGCTGCTCGGCTGGTCGCTCTCCGAGGACCGCGACCGCTTCTCCATGGCGGAGATGGTCGAGGCCTTCGACATCGCCAAGGTCAACGCCAACCCGGCCCGCTTCGACCTGAAGAAGTGCGAGGCGATCAACGCCGAGCACCTGCGCGCCCTCGACCCGGAGGAGTTCGTCCGCCGGCTGGTGCCGTACCTGCAGGCCGCCGGCCTGCTGCCGGCCGAGCCGACCGCAGGGCAGCTCGACCTGCTCGCCAAGGCGGCCCCGCTCACCCAGGAGCGGATGGTCGTGCTGGGCGAGATCGTCTCCATGGCGGGCTTCCTCTTCGTCGACCCGGCCGACTTCACCGTCGACCCGGACGACGCCGCCAAGGCGCTCGGCGCGGACGCCCGCCCGGTGCTGGAGGCCTCGATCAAGGCGCTGGAGGCCCTGGAGGACTTCAGCCCCGAGCCGATCCAGGCCGTGCTGCGCGAGGCCCTGGTGGACGGCCTCGGCATCAAGCCGAAGTTCGCCTTCACGCCGCTGCGGGTGGCCGTCACCGGCCGCCGGGTCTCCCCGCCGCTGTTCGAGTCGATGGAGCTGCTGGGCCGCCCCGAGACGCTGCGCCGGCTGACGGCCGCTCTGGAGCTCGTACCGGCCTCCTGAGCCCCTCGCGGAGCCTGCGGGCCTGGTGCGCTGACCAGGCCCGCAGGCGCCCGGCGCCCTGCCTGCGGTTATCGATTTTGGAGCGGGGCCCGGCGTCGGGTAATGTTCTTTCTGCGCCGCCCGGGCAGGGAGGCGCGGGACACCGAGCGAAGACCCCGCAGGGGTTGAACTCCGGTGGGGTATGGTGTAATTGGCAGCACGACTGATTCTGGTTCAGTTAGTCTAGGTTCGAGTCCTGGTACCCCAGCGCAGTACGAGCAGTAGTGCAAGCCCCCGTTGTGTAGCGGCCTAGCACGCCGCCCTCTCAAGGCGGTAGCGCCGGTTCGAATCCGGTCGGGGGTACGCAGTTTCTTCGGAAAATTGCATAGTGAATGAGTATGCCCCCGTTGTGTAGCGGCCTAGCACGCTGCCCTCTCAAGGCAGTAGCGCCGGTTCGAATCCGGTCGGGGGTACTCAGCGCCACCTCGGTGGTGCGGGCCCCCGTTGTGTAGCGGCCTAGCACGCCGCCCTCTCAAGGCGGTAGCGCCGGTTCGAATCCGGTCGGGGGTACTTTTGGGGTATGGTGTAATTGGCAGCACGAGTGATTCTGGTTCATTTAGTCTAGGTTCGAGTCCTGGTACCCCAGCCAACAAGCTCCGGGTGACCGGGGCTTTTTGTTTTCCCGGATTCCCCGGGTATTTCCCGGGCATTCCCTGGAGGGCCCGGGCATTCCCCGCGCGCAGCTCGAGGGGCCCGCTCCGTATTCCGGAGCGGGCCCCCTGCCGTTCCCGGGCCGAATTCGGTCAGCCGCGGCGCAGCGCCTCGGTGAGGCGGTTGGCGGCCTCGATGATGGCCTGGGCGTGCAGCCGGCCCGGGTGGCGGGTCAGCCGCTCGATCGGGCCGGACACCGAGACGGCGGCCACCACCCGGTTGGAGGGCCCGCGGACGGGTGCGGAGACGGAGGCCACGCCGGGCTCGCGCTCGCCGATCGACTGGGCCCAGCCGCGGCGCCGGACGCCGCTGAGGGCGGTCGCGGTGAAGCGGGCGCCCTGCAGACCGCGGTGGAGGCGCTCGGGCTCCTCCCAGGCGAGCAGGACCTGCGCGGCGGAGCCGGCCTTCATCGGCAGGGTGGAGCCGACCGGGACGGTGTCCCGCAGGCCGGAGAGCCGCTCGGCGGCGGCGACGCAGATCCGCATCTCGCCCTGGCGGCGGTAGAGCTGGGCGCTCTCGCCGGTGACGTCGCGCAGGTGCGTGAGCACCGGCCCGGCGGTGGCGAGGAGGCGGTCCTCGCCCGCGGCGGCGGAGAGCTCGGCGAGTCGGGGGCCGAGGATGAACCGGCCCTGCATGTCCCTGGTGACCAGGCGGTGGTGTTCGAGTGCGACGGCGAGTCGATGGGCCGTGGGCCGCGCCAGACCGGTGGCGGCGACCAGCCCCGCCAACGTGGCGGGGCCCGACTCCAGTGCGCTCAGCACCAGAGCGGCCTTGTCGAGAACGCCGACGCCGCTAGTGTTGTCCATGTCTCGATACTGCAGTCTCAGTGGGCGAGACGCAAGTTCAATCTTGCGAGAAAAGCGCCACTCTTGATGCAGCAGCCCGGGAGACACCCAGGATGGACCCTCACCAAAGCGTCCACATCCTGGACAGACGATCCGGCGTGCAGGTCGCGACTCGCAGCGAGCCTCACCAGGGCGGCTCGGGAAGAGACCCCGACGACACGAGAAGGCCGGCAATGCGGCCGGCTGGAGGGAAAGCGATGGGACGGACACTCGCAGAGAAGGTCTGGGACGACCACGTCGTCCGGCGCGCGGAGGGCGAGCCCGACCTCCTCTTCATCGACCTGCACCTGCTGCACGAGGTCACCAGCCCCCAGGCCTTCGACGGTCTCCGGCTGGCCGGCCGCAAGGTCCGCCGCACCGATCTCACGATCGCCACCGAGGACCACAACACCCCGACCCTGGACATCGACAAGCCGATCGCCGACCCCGTCTCGAAGGTCCAGCTGGAGACGCTGCGCAAGAACGCCGCCGAGTTCGGCGTGCGCATCCACTCGCTGGGCGACGTCGAGCAGGGCGTCGTGCACGTGGTCGGCCCTCAGCTCGGGCTGACCCAGCCCGGCACCACCGTGGTCTGCGGCGACTCCCACACCTCCACCCACGGCGCCTTCGGCGCGCTGGCGTTCGGCATCGGCACCAGCCAGGTCGAGCACGTGCTGGCCACCCAGACGCTGCCGTTGGCCCCGTTCAGGACGATGGCCATCACCGTCGAGGGCGAACTCCCCGAGGGCGTCACCGCCAAGGACCTGATCCTGGCCATCATCGCCAAGATCGGCACCGGCGGCGGCCAGGGCTACGTCCTGGAGTACCGCGGCTCGGCCATCCGCAGCCTCTCCATGGAGGCCCGGATGACCATCTGCAACATGTCCATCGAGGCGGGCGCCCGGGCCGGCATGATCGCCCCCGACGACACCACCTTCGAGTACCTCCGGGGCCGTCCGCACGCCCCCGCCGGCGAGGACTGGGACGCCGCCGTCGAGTACTGGCGCACGCTGGCCACCGACGAGGACGCGGTCTTCGACGCCGAGGTCTTCATCGACGCCAACTCCCTGACCCCGTTCGTCACCTGGGGCACCAACCCGGGCCAGGGCGCCCCGCTCGGCGCCAACGTCCCGAACCCCGAGGACTTCGAGGACCCGCAGGAGCGCATCGCCGCCGAGAACGCCCTCAAGTACATGGGCCTGGAGGCCGGCACCCCGCTGCGCGAGGTCTCCGTCGACGCCGTCTTCGTGGGCTCCTGCACCAACGGCCGGATCGAGGACCTGCGGGCCGCCGCCGACATCCTGGACGGCCGGCAGATCGCCGACGGCGTGCGCATGCTGGTCGTCCCCGGCTCCGTCCGGGTCGCCCTGCAGGCCGTCGAGGAGGGCCTGGACAAGGTCTTCACCGCGGCCGGCGCCGAGTGGCGCCACGCGGGCTGCTCGATGTGCCTCGGCATGAACCCGGACCAGCTGGCCCCGGGCGAGCGCTGCGCCTCGACCTCGAACCGCAACTTCGAGGGCCGCCAGGGCAAGGGCGGCCGCACCCACCTGGTGTCCCCGCAGGTCGCCGCCGCGACCGCGGTGCTGGGCCGCCTGGCCTCGCCCGCCGACCTGTCCGACCGCGTCGCCGTGGAGGCCTGAGCACCATGGAGAAGTTCACCACCCACACCGGCCGGGCCGTCCCGCTGCGCCGCTCCAACGTGGACACCGACCAGATCATCCCGGCGCACTGGCTGAAGAAGGTCACCCGCTCGGGCTTCGAGGACGGCCTGTTCGAGGCCTGGCGCAAGGACGAGGAGTTCGTCCTCAACCGCCCCGAGCGGCAGGGCGCCAGCGTCCTGGTGGCCGGCCCCGAGTTCGGCACCGGCTCCTCCCGCGAGCACGCCGTCTGGGCGCTGCAGAACTACGGTTTCCAGGCCGTCATCTCCTCGCGCTTCGCCGACATCTTCCGCGGCAACTCGCTGAAGAACGGCCTGCTGACCGTCGTCCTGCCGCAGGAGACCGTCGAGCGGCTGTGGGAGCTCACCGAGGCCGACCCGACGGCCGAGATCACCGTCGACCTGGAGGCCCGCGAGGTCCGCGCCGAGGGCGTGACCGCGTCGTTCGAGCTCGACGACAACGTCCGCTGGCGCCTGCTGAACGGCCTGGACGACATCAGCATCACGCTGCAGAACGAGGCCGACATCGCCGCATTCGAGGCGACCCGCCCGTCCTTCAAGCCGCGCACGCTGCCGGTGGCCTGAGCTCCGGCACAGCCTCCGTACGCCGGATGGCCCGCCTCCCTTCGGGGGGGCGGGCCATCCGCCGTTCGGGCCCCGGGAACGTCCGCCCGGCCCCCGTACCCGGGCCGGAGTTCGAGTCGGAGTTCGGGGCTGACGCCGACTCGGAACGGGTCCGGGCATTTGCCCAAGAGCCCCCTTGCGCAGGGCACATCACAACAGATGGCACAATCGTTGCATGCACCGGCACGACGAACCTCCGTACGCGGGTGGCGATCCCGTGCACCCGGAGGCGGCCGGCGGTGCACCCGGTGGTCGAATTGACGACCGGACGGACGACCGGTCCTCACCTGCTGAGGAACCGGACGAGTCGGAAGTCGCAGCGCTCTACGCGCTTGTGGCCGAGCGGTTGAAGCAAGCCCACGCTCGCGTATCTGCGCTGAACGTGTCCGCGGAAGCAAAGACCGCTCTCACCCGTCAACTGCTGATCGTCACCGAGACCGCCAAGCGTGATCTCCCGGGGGCGGCCCGGCGGTTGAGTCGCTTTGTGCAGGACCTCGACGCGGGGCGCCCGCCGCTCGGCTGAGGTCGCGAACGCGCAAATCCATTGCGACACTAGGGTGATTCACGCGTTTGGTAATTGAAAGTCCGCAGATACATACCTAACGTGCGAAATGAACGGATGGATTCATCCGCGCCCGTTTCCGAAGGGGAAGACGTGAACAAGGCTCAGCTTGTCGAAGCGGTGGCCGAGCAGCTGGGCGGTCGCAAGGCTGCCGCAGAGGCCGTCGACGCAGTGCTCGACACCATGGTGCGTGCCGTCGTGGCCGGTGACCGCGTCTCGGTCACCGGCTTCGGCACTTTCGAGAAGGTGGAGCGCTCCGCGCGCTTCGCCCGCAACCCGCAGACCGGTGAGCGCGTCAAGGTCAAGAAGACCTCGGTCCCGCGCTTCCGCCCCGGCCAGGGCTTCAAGGACCTCGTCAGCGGCGCCAAGAAGCTGCCGAAGGAAGGCCCCTCGGTCAAGAAGGCCCCCAAGGGCTCGCTCACCCCGGGCAAGGGCGGTGCCACCACGGCCGCCGCCAAGCGCGCTGCCACCAAGCGCGTCGCGGCCGCCGCCGGCACCGCAGCCGCGGCCACCAAGAAGACGGCCGCGAAGAAGGCGGCTCCCGCCAAGACCGCGGCGGCGGCGAAGAAGACCACCGCGGCGGCCAAGAAGGCGGCTCCCGCCAAGACCGCGGCGGCGGCGAAGAAGACCACCGCGGCGGCCAAGAAGACCGCCACGACGGCCAAGACCGCTCCGGCGAAGAAGACCACGACGCGCAAGACCACCGCGCGCAAGACCGCCGCCAAGTAGGCTCTGTCGGCCCTTCGGGCGACGGCCGGTCAGACCACGGCGAGAGCTGCGGCGGCCCGCAGATCCGGGGTTCCGGAGGCGGGCCGGCGCAGCTCTTTCGCGTTGTCCGGGGTGCGTGTCGCGGAGCGCGCGTCCGGGGCGCATGCCCCGGCGGGGTTCAGCCCTCGGCGCCCGGGTCGGGGAAGGTCTGCAGCGTCACGAAGACCACCCGGCGCGCGTCGCCCGCGCCCTCGGTGCGGATGCGCACCCGCTGGCCGGGCCGCAGCAGCCGCAGGCCCCCGGCGTCGAAGGCCGCGGCGTCGAACGGCACCGGCGTGCCGTCGTCGAGCAGGACGGAGCCCGTCCGGGTGGCGGGATCGAAGGTGAACGCGGTGGCCTGCATGGTCGCAAGCATAGCGAGCGGTCACACCAGGGCGGCCGCCGCGGCGGCCGTCCGCGGGCCCACCCCGAGGGCCAGCGCCTCGCGCAGGTCGTCCCCGGTGTCCACGTCCCGCCGCACCGAGGCGACGTGCGCCAACTCCAGTTCCAGCGCCCCGCCGAGGGCGTGCCGGGAACGCGATCCCTCCCCGAACGCCGGGCGCAGTGCAGCGCCGCCCGGAGCGGCCAGCAGCGTGGTGCCCACCCCCGGTGCGTCCGCCAGGAACGCCCGGCCGTCCGGCGGCACCGCCGCCAGCACACGGGCGAGTTCGGCCGGGCGCAGGGCCGGGAGGTCGGCGGAGAGCGCGGCCACCGGGGCGTGCGGGGCGATCGCGGCGGCGCGTGCCGCGCCGTGCACCAGCGCGGCGTTGAGGCCGCCCCCGGGTTCGTCCGGCACCACCAGGACGCCGAGCCGAGCGAGTTGCGTCCCGGCCGCGGCGTCCCGGGTCACCGCCAGCACCCGGGCCACCGCCGGGCACGCCAGCGCCGCCTCCGCGGTGTCCAGTGCGAAGGCCAGCGCCAGCTGCGGCCGGTGCACCCCGGCGAACGGCTCCAGCCGGCTCTTGGCCACCGCCGGGGGCTTCACCGGCAGCACCAGCGACCAGCCGGAGCGGGCCGGTGGGAGCGCCGGACGGCCGGCGGGGCGTACGGTGTCCTCGGTCATCGGCGCCATTGTGGCGTCGGCTTCCGGGCAGCGGCCAGCCGCCGCGATCCGCGTGCGTTTGGTCACTCGCCCGGCGCCCGCCCAGGGCGGCTGCTCGACAGGCGGTCCGCCCGCGGGTGAGACTGGTCGGCGCCCCGGGCACTCCCGGCCGTCCGGCCGGTGGAGAGCAGCAGGTCACACCCCGTCGACACGCATCAGCGAACGGCGCACGGGAGTCCGCGCCGAGGCCCCGACCGGACAGACCGGGAGGCGATCGAGACCGCGGCACCCCCGTGCCGCACCGGATGAGGAGGAGCTGGGTGGCCCGCCGCTCGTACGCCAGGTTCGGCAACGCCGACTACGGGATCTGGTACCGCTTCGCGGCCGTCCTCGTGAAGCCGGTGACCAACGCGCTGGCCAGGACCGACTGGCGCGGTTGGGAGCACCTTCCCGAGGAGGGCGGCTTCATCGCCGCGGTCAACCACAACTCGGTCATCGACCCGGTGTTCTACGCCCACTGGCAGTACAACAGCGGCCGCCCGCCGCGGATACTCGGCAAGTCCCAGCTGTTCTCGGTGCCGTTCATCGGCTTCATGCTCCGCAAGACCGGTCAGATCCCCGTGTTCCGCGAGTCCACCGACGCCGCCGAGGCGTTCCGCGCCGCCATCGAGGCCATCGAGGGCGGCCAGTGCGTGCAGTTCTACCCGGAGGGCACGCTCACCCGGGACCCGGACCTGTGGCCGATGACCGGCAAGAGCGGCGCCGCCCGCGTCGCGCTGATGACCGGCGCGCCGGTGATCCCGGTCGCCCACTGGGGCGCGCACGAGATCATCCCGCCGTACGGCCGCGGCGGTAAGGGCAAGTACCACTTCTTCCCGCGGCACAAGGTGACGGTGGCGGCCGGCCCGCCGGTCGACCTGAGCAAGTACCAGGGCCAGGAGCTCACCGCACAGGTGCTCAGGGACGCCACCGAGGACATCATGGCGGCCATCACCGCCGTCCTGGAGGAGGTCCGCGGCGAGAAGGCCCCGGCCGAGCGCTACGACATGCGCAGGGCCGCCCGCGAGCGCGCCGCCGCCGCGGCCGCCAAGGGCGACCGGGCCCGCAAGAACGACACCGAGGAAGGTGCCCGGTGACCCGCTGCGCCGTTTTCGGCACCGGCTCCTGGGGCACCGCCTTCGCCATGGTGCTGGCCGACGCCGGCTGCGAGGTCGTGCTCTGGGGACGCCGCAAGGAACTCGTCGAGGCGATCGACCGCACCCACGAGAACCCCGACTACCTCCCGGGCATCCCGCTGCCCGCTGCGGTGCGCGCCACCACCGACGCCGCCGAGGCGCTGGCCGGCGCCGACTTCGCGGTGCTGGCGGTGCCCTCGCAGACGCTGCGCGCCAACCTGGCCGCGTGGGCGCCGCTGATCGAGCCGCAGACCGTCCTGGTCAGCCTGATGAAGGGCATCGAACTCGGCACCGCGGAGCGGATGAGCGAGGTGATCCAGGAGGTCGCCGGGGTCGGCCCGGAGCGCGTCGCGGTCGTCTCCGGCCCCAACCTGGCCATGGAGATCGCCCGCCGGCAGCCCGCCGCCAGCGTGGTCGCCTGCACCGACGAGACGGTCGCCCAGCGCTTCCAGAAGGCCTGCCACACCCCGTACTTCCGCCCCTACACCAACACCGACGTGGTGGGCTGCGAGCTCGGCGGCGCGGTGAAGAACGTCATCGGCCTGGCCGTCGGCATGGCGGCCGGCATGGGCCTCGGCGACAACACCAAGGCCACGCTGATCACCCGCGGCCTGGCCGAGACCACCAGGCTCGGCCTCGCGCTCGGCGCGGACGCGCACACCTTCGCCGGCCTCGCGGGCATGGGCGACCTGGTCGCCACCTGCTCCTCGCCGCTGTCGCGCAACAACACCTTCGGCATGAACCTCGGCAGGGGCATGACCCTGGAGGAGACCGTGGCCGCCACCCGGCAGACCGCGGAGGGCGTGAAGTCCTGCGAGTCCGTGCTCGACCTGGCCCGGCGCAACGGCGTCGACATGCCGATCGTGCAGGCCGTCGTGGACGTCGTCCACAACGGGCGCCCCACCCAGGAGGTGCTCGCCGGTCTGATGGCGCGCTCGGCGAAGCCGGAGCGACGGTGACCGGAACCACGGGTTTCGCACGGTAGTCTCACAGCCGATATGAGCATCGAACAGACCTCCCCGAACCAGCCCGGCCGCAAGCCCCGGGTCGCGATCGTCTTCGGTGGCCGCAGCTCCGAGCACGGCATCTCGGTCGTCACGGCCGCGAGCGTGCTGCGCGCGATCGACCGGAGCAAGTACGAGGTGCTGCCGATCGGCATCACCCACGAGGGCCGCTGGGCGCTGGTCGGCGACGAGCCGTCCCGGATGGCCATCACCGACGGCAAGCTGCCCGACGTCGCCCAGGTCGCCGAGCACGTCGAGGGCCAGGTCGCGCTGCCGCTCGCCCCGGGCAACCGCGAGGTGGTCCTGAGCGAGCCCGGCAGTACCCCCAAGGTGCTCGGGGAGGTCGACGTCGTCCTGCCGCTGCTGCACGGCCCCTGGGGCGAGGACGGCACCCTGCAGGGCATGCTGGAGCTCTCCGGGGTGCCCTACGTCGGCTCCGGCGTGCTGGCCAGCGCGGTCGGTATGGACAAGGAGTTCACCAAGCGCGTCCTCGCCTCGCACGGCATCGGCGTCGGCGACTGGACGGTCGTCCGCCCGCGCGAGTGGGAGACCGAGGAGGGCCGCGCCGCCGCCCGCGAGCGGATCGCCGCACTCGGCCTGCCGCTGTTCGTGAAGCCCTGCCGGGCCGGCTCGTCCATGGGCATCAGCAAGGTCAAGGACCTCGCCGACCTGGACGCGGCGATCGAGGAGGCCCGCAGCCACGACCCCAAGATCATCGTGGAGAAGGGCGTCGAGGGCCGCGAGATCGAGTGCGCCGTCCTGGAGTTCGAGGACGGCCCGCGGGCCAGCCTGCCGGCCGAGGTCCTGGTCGGCGGCGACTTCGAGTTCTACGACTTCGAGGCCAAGTACATCGACTCCTCGGACGTCGAGATCCCGGCGAAGCTCAGCGCCGAGGAGACCGCCGAGATCCGCCGCCAGGCCGTCGCCGCGTTCGAGGCGCTCGGCTGCGAGGGTCTCGCCCGGGTCGACTTCTTCCTGCTGAACGACGGCCGGTGGATGGTCAACGAGATCAACACCATGCCCGGCTTCACCCCGATCTCCGCCTACCCGAAGATGTGGGAGGCCACCGGGATGCCCTACCCGGAGCTGATCGACCGTCTGCTGCAGGCGGCCCTGCGCCGCTCCACCGGCCTGCGGTGATCCGGGGATTGCCGAGGGGCGCGGAGAACCACGTGTTCTCCGCGCCCCTGCGGTTTCCCTCAGAGGCCTTCGGGGACGGTCGCCTTCACCGCGTCGGAGATCGCCGGGATCGGGTCGGCGTAGTTCGGGTAGGCGCCCGCGGGCACCAGCACCTCCACGTACGCCTTGCGCAGCGTGGTCACGAAGCGGTACCCGCCCTCGCCGTCCTGCGAGAAGCCCCACTGCACCCCGTTGACCTCGGGGGAGTTCTTCAGCGGGTCGTCGTCGAGGTACGCGGGGCGCTCGATGCCGCAGCGCAGCACCGTCCGCGGCGAGCTCGCCCAGGCGGCGGTGTACGGCGAGGCGGGCGACGGGTCCCGGCGGTCGTGGCCCTGGACGGACGCCGGGAGCGCCCGGTCGAGGGCGTCGCAGTACCGCGCCACGGCGGCCTGCGGCACCGGCGGCGCGATCTCGTCACCGCCGCCGCTGCCGGCGAGCAGCAGGACGCACCCCAGCAGCGCCGCGGGCGGGGCGAGCCAGCGGACGGGGGCGGGCATCATTGCGAGCCGACGGGAGGAAGCCACCCGCCGATCGTAGCCGTGCCTACAGTCGGACCACCGGACAGGTCAGCGTGCGCGTGATGCCCTCGATCTGCTGCACCTGGGCGACCACCAGCCGGCCCAGGTCGTCGATGGAGTCGGCCTCGGCCCGCACGATCACGTCGTAGGGGCCGGTGACGTCCTCGGCCTGGACGACGCCTTGGATCTTCGCAATGGACTCGGCGACCGCGGTGGCCTTGCCCACCTCGGTCTGGATCAGGATGTACGCCTGTACCACGGGAGACCTCCAGGCGGCTGGGGGGTGGGCTGGCCGGCAGTCTGATCACCACGCTACCGCGCCCCTCCCCGGGGAGGGGAGACTTCTGCACGGCCGGAGGGCGTACGCTGCGCGCGGGGGCGCGCGACCATCGCTCGAATGACTTGAGAGGACGGCAGATGCAGGGGACCGTGGGCGAGCTCGGCGAGTTCGGACTCATCAGGGAGCTCACCGCCCGGCTGGCGCCGACACCGGCCGTCGACCTCGGCCCGGGGGACGACGCCGCGGTGGTGAAGGCCCCCGACGGACGCGTGGTGGCCACCACCGACGTGCTGATCGAGGGTCGGCACTTCCGCCGGGACTGGTCCACCGCCTACGACGTGGGCCGCAAGTCCGCGGCGCAGAACCTCGCCGACGTGGCCGCCATGGGGGCCGTCCCGACCGCCATCCTGCTGGGCTTCGTCGCCCCGGCCGACCTGCCCGCCACCTGGGCGACCGAGCTGATGGACGGGCTGCGCGACGAGTGCCAGGTCGCCGGCGCCGCCGTGGTCGGCGGCGACGTGGTGCGCGGCGACGCGGTCACCCTGGCCATCACCGCCCTCGGCGACCTGCAGGGCCGCAAGCCGGTGCTGCGCTCCGGCGCCCAGGTCGGCGACGTGGTCGCGGTCACCGGCTGGCTGGGCTGGTCCGCCGCCGGGCTGACGGTGCTGCAGCGCGGCTTCCGTTCGCCGCGGGCCTTCGTCGAGGCGCACCGGCGCCCCGAGCCGCCGTACCACGCCGGCCCGGCCGCCGCCGACCTCGGCGCCACCTCCATGGTCGACGTCAGCGACGGGCTGGTCGCCGACCTCGGTCACGTGGCGGCCGCCAGCGGCGTCGACATCGACCTGCGGGCCGCCGACTTCGACGTCCCCGCGCAGATGGCCGACATCGGGCAGGCGGTCGGCGTGGACCCGCTGCTGTGGGTGCTCTCCGGCGGCGAGGACCACGCGATCGTGGCGACCTTCCCGAAGAGCGTGCAGCTGCCCGCCCGCTGGCGGGTGGTCGGCGAGGTGGCGCGCACCGCCCGCCCCGGCCGCGGCGGCCGGGTCACCGTCGACGGCGCGCCCTGGGAACGGGTCGGCGGCTGGGACCACTTCGCCGCGGAGTGACCGGTACGGGTGACCCGGTCGGTCCGGGTCCGGTCCGGGCGCGGTGGGGCCTTCGAGGCGGTTGCAGCGCGTAGTCTTGCCGTGGTGCCGGGGCGGTGGTCCGTCCGGCCCGGCCGCCCGGTGCCGACCGGCCCGGACCGTACCGACTCGGGGCCCGCCCGCCCCAGGGAGACCAGGCCACCATGCGTATCGGCGTCCTCACCAGCGGCGGCGACTGCCCCGGCCTCAACGCGGTCATCCGCTCGATCGTCCACCGCGGCACCGATGTGCACGGTGACGAGATCCTCGGCATCGAGGACGGCTTCCTGGGTCTGATCGAGGGGCGGGCGCGGATCGTCTCGCACGACGACGTGACCGGCCTGCTCACCCTCGGCGGCACCGTCCTCGGCTCGGCGCGGGTGCACCGGGAGCGGATCGACCGGGCCGTGCAGGAGTGCCGGGATCTCGCCGACGCGCTCGGCATGGACGCCCTCGTCACGATCGGCGGGGAGGGCACGCTCACCGCCGCCCGGATGTTCAGCGACGCCGGGCTGCCGGTCGTCGGCGTGCCCAAGACCATCGACAACGACATCGACGCCACCGACGTCACCTTCGGCTTCGACACCGCGGTGCACGTCGCCACCGAGGCGATCGACCGGCTGAAGACCACCGCCGAGTCGCACCAGCGGGTGATGGTGGTCGAGCTGATGGGACGGCACACCGGCTGGATCACGCTCACCGCGGGCATGGCCGGCGGCGCGCACGGCATCCTCATCCCGGAGAAGCCCTTCGACATCGAGGCGGTGGCCCGGATGGTCGAGGAGCGGTTCCGGCGCGGCAAGAAGTTCGCCATCATCGCGGTCGCCGAGGGCGCCAGGCCGGCTCCCGGCACGCTCCGCTTCGACCACGGCGGCCTCGACCAGTACGGCCACCAGACCTTCGGCGGCATCGGCAACCGGCTCGCCCGGGAGCTGGAGGGCATCCTCGGCACCGAGGCCCGGCCGGTCATCCTCGGCCACACCCAGCGCGGCGGCACCCCCACCGCACGGGACCGCACCCTGGCCACCCGGTTCGGCTGGCACGCCGTCGAGGCCGTCCACAAGGGCGCCTTCGGGCACTTCACCGCACTGCGCGGCACCGATGTCGAACTGGTGCCGATCGCCGACGGCGTGCGCGAACTGAAGACCGTCCCGCAGGACCGCTGGCTGGAGTCGGAGGCCGTGCTCTGAGCCGGCCCCGGTAGGTTGGCGGACATGGCTTCGACTGCTCCGTCCCACACGCCCGCCGCAGGCTCCGCCGCACCGCCCCGCGTCCTCACGGTCGCCGGCTCGGACAGCGGCGGCGGCGCCGGCATCCAGGCCGACCTCAAGGCGATGCTCGCCCTCGGCGTGCACGGCATGAGCGTCATCACCGCCGTCACGGCACAGAACTCGCTCGGTGTGCAGGGCTACTGGGAGCTGCCGGCGGAGGCCGTCCGGGCCCAGTTCCGCAGCGTGGTCGACGACATCGGCGTGCAGGCCGTGAAGACCGGCATGCTCGCCTCGGTCGAACTCGTCGCCACCGTCTCCGAGCTGCTGGCCGGCGTCGACGCCCCGGTCGTGGTCGACCCGGTCGGCGTCTCCAAGCACGGCGACGCGCTGCTCGCCGCCGAGGCGGTCGCCACCGTCCGGGAACTGCTGCTGCCGGTCGCCACCGTCGCCACGCCCAACCTGCACGAGGTGGCGCAGCTCACCGGCGTGGTCGTCGAGGAGGAGAAGGACCTGCCCGCCGCCGCCGAGGCCGTCCTGGCCCTCGGCCCGCGCTGGGCGCTGATCAAGGGCGGCCACCTCGCCGGGGACGCCGTCGACCTGCTGGCCGGCGCCGACGGCGAGCGCCACTGGTACCGGGCGCCGCGCCACGACAACCGGCACACCCACGGCACCGGCTGCACGCTGGCCAGCGCGGTCGCCGCCGAGCTCGCCAAGGGCCGCACCGTGGAGGAGGCCGTGGGCGCCGCCAAGGAGTACGTCACCGGTGCCATCGCGGCCGGCTTCGCCCTGGGCGCCGGCATCGGTCCGGTCGACCACGCCTGGCGCACCCGGGGCTGAGCCCGCCCCACGACGCGGGGGGCCGCCGCCGACGGCCCCCCGCATCCGGGGACCGGTGCCGCCGCGCGGCGAAAAGCAGGAAAGCCGACCCACCCGAGGGTGGATCGGCTGTCCGGAGGACCGGCGTACCGGTCTGCGCGTCAGCGCGAGACCTTACCGGCCTTGATGCACGAGGTGCAGACGTTGAGCCGCTTCGGCGTCCGCCCAATCACAGCGCGCACCGTCTGGATGTTGGGGTTCCAACGACGGGGGGTACGGCGGTGCGAGTGGGAGATGCTGTTGCCGAAGCCCGGCCCCTTGCCGCAGACGTCGCAGTTGGCAGCCACAGGAGTCACTCCAAGACTTCAGATCAGGTACGTTCGAAAACCCCGGCTGAACTGACCGGCACCACGCACGTGGAGCGAATCGGATCAAGGGGTGAGCCCGGGTTGTTCCAGGCAACCGGGAGAGCATACAACGGCTGCTCCCGAGCTACGAAACTACCATGTCGGAACCGGTGATCGCGTCGGAGGCCGCGGGGCCCGCCGGACGCTCCCGGCCGCGACGGCTCCGGCCCGCCCCGATAACCTGCGAGCATCGCCCCACAGCCACCGCGTCCGGCCGCCCGCGCGCCGGTGCGCGTTCCCGTGGCGTTCACCCGGAGGAGACCTGGTGCTGGACACGCTCGACGCCACGGCCGTCCGCACCTGGTGCCGCCTGGCGCTGACCGCCCTCGGCCAGGCCCGGGAGGAGATCGACGCGCTCAACGTCTACCCCGTCCCGGACGGCGACACCGGAACCAACCTCTACCTGACCGTCGAGGCCGCCGTCGAGGCCGCCGAGGCCGCCGGCACCCCGGCCGGCCCCGCAGCCGGCGCCACGGCCCGCGGGGAGGCGGCCGGCGACGGCCTCGGCCCGGTCACCGCCGCCATGGCCCGCGGCGCCCTGATCGGCGCCCGCGGGAACTCCGGCGTGATCCTCGCCCAGTGGTTCCGCGGCCTCGCCGAGGGCCTGGCCGACGGCGGCGACGCCGCGGCCCTGCGCCGCGCCCTGCCGCGCGCCGCCGAAGCCGCCTACCAGGCCGTCGCCGACCCGGTCGAGGGCACCCTGCTGACCGTCGCCGCCGAGGCCGCCCGGGCCGCCGCCGCCCAGGACGGCACCCTCGCCGACACCGCCCGCACCGCCTGCACCGCCGCCCGCACCGCCCTCCAGCACACCCCCGAGCAGCTCGACGTCCTCGCCGAGGCCGGCGTGGTCGACGCCGGCGGCCGCGGCCTGGTCGCCGTCCTCGGCGCACTCGCCGACACCGTCCTCGGCCACACCCCGATGGGCCCGATGGCGCTGCGCCACGAGACCGTCCTGCCCGTCCCCGCCCACCACGACGACTGCGAGGGCCACGCCCGGCTGCCCGGCCACCCCGCCTTCGAGGTGATCTACCTGCTGGAGGCCGGCGACGAGGCGCTGCCGGCCCTGCGCACCCGGCTCGCCGCCCTCGGCGACTCACTGGTGATCGGCGGCGGCGACGGCCTGTGGAACGTCCACGTGCACGTCGACGACGCAGGCGCGGCCGTCGAGGCCGGCGTGGAGGCCGGCCGGCCCTACCGCATCCGGATCACCCACTTCGCCGAGGCCGCCGCCCGGGCCGGCGCGGCCGGCGGCGGTTCCGAGGCCTCCGCACCCACCCGCGCCGTGCTCAGCGTCGTCAGCGGACACGGCCTCGCCGATCTCTGCGAGCAGGCCGGCTCCGCCGTGCTCCACGCCGACCCGGACCGGCCCCCGGTCAGCGCCGAACTCGCCGACGCCGTCCGCCGCTGCGCCGCCCGCGAGGTGATCGTCCTGCTCAACGACCCCGAGCTGCGCGCCGCCGCGGGTGCCGCCGCCGACCAGTTGCGCGAGGAGGGCCTGCGGATCGCCGTCCTGCCCACCAGGTCCCCCGTCCAGGGGCTCGCCGCGCTCGCCGTCCACGACGCCGGCCGCCGCTTCGACGAGGACGTGGTCGCCATGACCTCCGCCGCCGGCGCCACCCGGCACGCCGAACTCGCCGTCGCCGAGGGGGAGTCCTGGACGATGGCGGGCGTCTGCCAGGCCGGCGACGTGCTCGGCCTGATCGACGGCGACGTCGCCGTCATCGGGCACGACACCGCCGGGACCGCCGCCGTCCTGCTCGACCGGATGCTCGCCGCCGGCGGCGAACTCGTCACCCTCGTCCTCGGCGCCGACGCCCCCGGGCACCTCGCCGAGGACCTCGTCGCCCACGCCCGGCGGCAGCGGCCCGAGGTCGACACCGTCGTCTACCAGGGCGGCCAGGAGGCCGCCCTGCTGCTCATCGGGGTGGAGTGAGCCCGCTCTGTCGCCCCCGTGGTGTCCAATAGGGCGTGATGGGCGCTCTCGATGAACCACTGACCAAGCTGGTCGGCGACCGCACCGCCAAGGTCCTCGCCGACTCCCTCAAGCTGCGCACGGTCGGCGACCTGCTGCACCACTACCCGCGCCGGTACGTCGAGCGCGGTCAGCTCACCAGCCTCGACGAACTCGAGGTGGACGAGCACGTCACCGTCCTCGCCCGGATCGAGAAGGTCACCCTGATCCCCTTCCGCGGCCGCAAGGGCGACCGCCTGGAAGTGATCGTCACCGACGGGCGCAGCCGGCTCACCCTGGTCTTCTTCAACCAGGGCTGGCGGCAGAAGGAGCTACGCACCGGCGCCCAGGGCCTGTTCGCCGGCAAGGTCGGGCTGTTCAACCGCACCCGCCAGCTCGCCTCGCCCGACTACCAACTGCTCGACGAGGACGCCGACTCCGGCGCGGCCAGGGCCTTCGCCGGCCGGCTCATCCCGGTCTACCCGGCCAGCGCCCAGATGCCCAGCTGGAAGCTGGTCAAGTGCATCGAGGTCGCCCTCGACAAGCACCTCGCCGACGTCGGCGAGCCGCTGCCCGCCGAACTGCGCACCAAGCACGGGCTGATCCCGCTGCCCGAGGCGCTCGAACTCATCCACCGCCCGCGCACCCAGGCCGACCGCGAACGCGCCCAGGACCGCCTCCGCTGGGACGAGGCCTTCGTCCTCCAGGTCGCCCTCGCCCGCCGCCGTGCCGCCGACTCGGCGCTGCCCGCCACTGCCCGGCACCGCAGCCCCGGCGGCGCCCTGGACGCCTTCGACGCCCGGCTGCCCTTCGAACTGACCGACGGCCAGCACACCGTCTGCGCCGAGATCTTCACCGACCTCGCGAGCGAGCACCCCATGCACCGGCTGCTCCAGGGCGAGGTCGGCTCCGGCAAGACCCTCGTCGCGCTGCGCGCCATGCTCGCCGTGGTCGACGCCGGCGGCCAGGCCGTGCTGCTCGCTCCCACCGAGGTGCTCGCCCAGCAGCACCACCGCTCGATCGTCGAGATGATGGGCGACCTCGCCGAGGGCGGCATGCTCGGCGGCTCCGACCTCGGCACCAAGGTCGTGCTGCTCACCGGCTCGATGGGCGCACCCGCCCGCCGCCAGGTGATGCTCGACATGGCCTGCGGCGACGCCGGCATCACCATCGGCACGCACGCCCTCATCGAGGACAAGGTGCAGTTCCAGGACCTCGGCCTGGTCGTCGTCGACGAGCAGCACCGCTTCGGCGTCGAACAGCGCGACGCGCTGCGGGCCAAGGGCGAACGCCCGCCGCACCTGCTGGTGATGACGGCGACGCCGATCCCGCGCACCGTCGCGATGACGGTCTTCGGCGACCTGGAGACCTCCGTCCTCGACCAGCTCCCGGCCGGCCGCTCGCCGATCTCCACGCACGTCGTCCCCGCGCTGGAGAAGCCCAACTTCCTGGCCCGCACCTGGGAGCGGCTGCGCGAGGAGGTCGGCAAGGGCCACCAGGCGTACGTGGTCTGCCCGCGGATCGGCGACGAGCCCGAGGAGCCCCGCAAGAAGCGGAAGTCCGCCGAGGAGGACCTGGAGGACGTCGGCGCCGGGAGCGACGACCGGCGGCCGCCGCTGTCCGTCGTCGAGACGGCCGAGATGCTCGCGAAGGGCCCGCTCGCCGGGCTGCGGATCGAGATCCTGCACGGCCGGCTCGCGCCGGAGGCCAAGGACGACGTGATGAAGCGGTTCGCGGCCGGGCAGGTGGACGTCCTGGTCGCCACCACCGTGATCGAGGTCGGCGTCAACGTCCCCAACTCCACCGTGATGGTCATCATGGACGCCGACCGCTTCGGCGTCTCGCAGCTGCACCAGCTGCGCGGCCGGGTGGGCCGCGGCAGCGCGGCAGGGCTGTGCCTGCTCGTCAGCGACATGCCGGCGGCCAGCGCCGCCCGCGCCCGGCTCGACGCGGTGGCCGGCACCCTGGACGGCTTCGAGCTCTCCCGGATCGACCTGGAGCAGCGCCGGGAGGGCGACGTGCTCGGCCAGGCGCAGTCCGGAGTGAAGTCCTCGCTCAAGGTGCTCAGCGTCCTGGAGGACGAGGAGGTCATCGCCACCGCCCGCGAGGAGGCCGCCCGCCTGGTCGCCGCCGACCCCGACCTGGCCGCCCACCCCGACCTCCGCACCGCCCTGGAGAGCCTCCTCGACGAGGACCGCGCCGAGTACCTCGAAAAGGGCTGAGAAGCGCCCCGGGCCCGGACGGCCCCGGACTGTCAGTGCCCGGAGGGAGGATGGAGGTGTCCGGGCGCGTTCCCAACGTGCCTTTCCGGCGCGACACTTGGGGGTTCTCCATGGCATTCCGTCATCTCAACGAGCTTCCGCTCGGCGACAAGGTCTTCCGGATCGAGCTCGCGAGCGAGGACGACCGCGAGGTCACCCTCACCCTGAACGGCTGGCGCGAGGGGGCGGCCGCCTCCCCGCTCGCCTCCGGCCGGCTCCGGCTGCCGGTGGAGGACGTCGCCAGCCTGCGGATCGCGCTCAACCGGGCGCTGCGCGCGCTCGCGATCGTCGCCGACGTCTCCGAGCCCATCCCCGACCGTGACGTGCTGCGCGAGCTGTACCCCGGCCACGGCGCCCCCTGGGTGCCGCAGCACGAGGAGGAGCTCGTCCGCCGCTTCCACGACGGCGAGACGATCGCCCGGATCGCCGCCCGCTACGGCCGCACCCCGGACTCGGTCCGCACCAAGCTGCGCGAGCTCGGCCACGACCCGCGCCGCCCGGAGTACTGCCCGCCGGACGGCTGCCTGTCCTGGTCCCGGTTCGCCTCGCCGGCGCTGCTCGGGGCGGCCGCCCCGGCCGAGTGACGCAGCGGGCCGGATGCCGGAGCGGGCCGGATGACGCGGCGGGCCGTGCGGCGCGCTTGAATGGGGGAGCCCCGCCGCCCCGCCGGTGCGGGCTCCCGCAGCACCAGGCACGAGAGGACCGCGCACCCCATGACCCGCGTCATCGCCGGCGCCGCCGGCGGCCGCCGGCTGGCCGTACCACCCGGCCGCACCACCCGCCCCACCTCGGACAAGGCGCGGGAGGCGATGTTCTCCACGCTGGAGGCGCTGCGCGGCACCGTGCACGGGGCGCGGATGCTCGACCTGTTCGGCGGCTCGGGCGCGGTCGGCCTGGAGGCGCTGTCCCGCGGGGCGGAGCACGTCCTGCTGGTGGAGTCGGACGCGAGCGCGGCGCGCACCATCCGGGAGAACGTGCGCAGCCTCGGCCTGCCGGGCGCCGAGGTGCGCGCCGACCGCGCCGAGCGGGTGATCGCCGGGCCCGCCCCGGCGGTCCCGTACGACCTGGTGTTCCTGGACCCGCCGTACGCCGTGGCGGACGAGGAGCTGCGGGAGATGCTGATCACACTCCGTGCCGGGGGCTGGATCGCGGAGGACGTTCTCGTCACCGTGGAACGCAGCACCCGCGGCGGAGAGTTCGGCTGGCCGGAGGGCTTCGAAGCGCTGCGCTCGCGCAGGTACGGCGAGGGCACCCTCTGGTACGGTCGCGCCGCCGACGAGGCCGATCGACACTCGTAGCACCGGTTACCCCACAAGGGAGCACACGACATGCGCCGCGCCGTCTGTCCTGGGTCCTTCGACCCCATCACCAACGGACACCTCGACATCATCGAGCGGGCTTCCAAGCTGTACGACGTGGTGCATGTCGCCGTTCTGATCAACAAGAACAAGCAGGGCATGTTCACCATCGAGGAGCGCATCGCGCTCATCGAGGAGACCACCGCCAAGCTGGGCAACGTGAAGGTCGAGTCGCACACCGGTCTGCTGGTCGACTTCTGCCGGGACCGCGACATCCCGGCCATCATCAAGGGCCTGCGCGCGGTCAGCGACTTCGACTACGAGCTGCAGATGGCCCAGATGAACCACGGGCTCACCGGCGTGGAGACGCTCTTCGTGCCGACCTCGCCGACGTACAGCTTCCTCTCCTCGACCCTGGTCAAGGAGGTCGCCTCGCTCGGCGGCGACGTCTCGCACCTGCTGCCGGCGGTGGTACACGGCCGGCTGGTCGAGCGGATCGCCGAGCGCCGCGGCTGAAACGGACATTCCCGGCGCAGCGTCACGGCGCGGCGGCCCGCCCGCGCGGCCCGCTGCGCCGGATGTTGTGAGCGGTGCCCCCTGTGGCCGTACAGTCTGTACTCCCGCCCCGCGGCGTCGTTGTGCCACGGGGCCTGCCTCCGCCAGAGCCCTTGGCGGCACACGGAAAGACAGAATCGCCCGTGGACGTGCAGCAGCAACTGGACGAGATCGTCGCGTCGGTGGAGAACGCCCGCGCGATGCCGATGTCGGCGTCGTGCGTGGTCAACCGGGCCGACCTGGTCGGCATGCTCCGCGACCTGAAGGCCGCGCTGCCCGCCGAGCTCGCCCAGGCCCAGTCGGTGGTCGCCGACCACCAGCAGATGGTGGCGGACGCGCAGGCGCAGGCCGAGGAGATCATCCGCGGGGCGCACGACGAGCGCGGCTCGCTGATCTCCGACACCGAGGTCGTGATGCGCGCCCAGGCCGAGGCCGACCGCATCCTGGCCGAGGCCCGTGCCGAGGTGGAGGCCAAGCGCGCGGAGGCCGACGACTACGTCGACTCCAAGCTCGCCAACTTCGAGGTCGTGCTGACCAAGACGCTCGGCGCGGTCGGCCGCGGCCGGCAGAAGCTGCGCGGCACGGGCGTCTACGAGCCGGAGGGCGAGGCGGGCGAGGACGGCGAGGAGTTCGAGCCGCGGGTCAGCCCGAGCCCGGAGGCCGACGAGTACGTCGACGCCAAGCTGGCCACCCTGGAGGCGGTGCTCGGTGCCACCCTGGAGGCGGTCGGCAAGGGCCGCGACAAGCTGCTCGGCAAGAAGCCGATCGACGAGCTCGGCGCCTACCTGGCCGCCGCCGACGAGGCCCAGCAGCTGAAGGACCGGGCCGAGGCGTTCGCCGCCGGCTTCTCCGCCGAGGGCGAGGAGCAGCCCTGGTACCGCGAGGAGGTGCCGCAGCAGCAGGCCTGGCCGGACCAGACCCCCGCCGCGGCCGGCTGGCAGGCCCCGGGCGAGGACCCGTACGCCGGCCAGGGCGCCCCGCAGTACGCCGACGCGTACGGCGGCTACGACCCCGCGACGGGCGGCCAGGCCGACCCGTACGGCGGCCAGTACGGCTACCAGCAGCCCGCCGCGGCCTACCAGGAGCAGCAGGGCATGGCGGACGGCTACTACCAGCAGCAGGCCTACCAGGCGGACCCGTACGGCCAGTACGGCTACCAGCAGCAGCAGGCCCCGATGCCGCACCAGCAGCAGGCCGGGCTGGACGAGACGAGCTTCTTCGACACCAGCATGATCGACATGAGCAGGCTGCGGGAGCTCGGCGGCCGCTGACCGGAGGCGGGTCGGGCACCGACTTTGGGCCTGGCCCGACTCTCCGGTAGTCTGACCACTCCGGCCTGTTCGCACCGGCCTCGTTGCGTGCCCGCGTACGGGCCACGCACACCGAATGAAGGATTCGCGCCACGCAGGGATGCGTGCCGCCTCAGGAAGTCAGGACACCTTGAACCGCCTCGACCACCGCGACCCGCTCGTGTTCGACACGCACGAGCTCGGCCGTCGCCCCGGCTCGATGCGCAAGGTGTCGCGGACCCTGGAGGCCCCCGAGGGCTTCGGCGTCGCGGACGTCATCGGGGTGCCGGAGAACAGCGGGATCGCGCTGGAGCTCCGCCTGGAGTCGGTCGTCGAGGGCGTGCTGGTCACCGGCACCGCCGAGGCGCACGTCGAAGGCGAGTGCGTGCGCTGCCTGGAGCCGCTGGAGGACGACCTGGAGGTCGACTTCCAGGAGCTCTACTACTACCCGGAGTCCGACGAGCGCCACCGCGCCCGGACGGCCGGGGCCGAGGACCTCGACGAGGAATCCGAGGACGAGACTTACCGTCTGGAGGGCGACTTCTTCGACCTCCGGCCGGTGCTGCGTGACGCGGTGGTGCTCGCACTGCCGCTGCAGCCGGTGTGCCAGGAAGACTGCCTGGGCCTGTGCTCCGAGTGCGGGGCACGCCTGAGCGACGACCCGGACCACCACCACGACGCCGTCGACCCTCGGTGGGCGGCTCTGCAGGGACTCTCCGCCGCCCCCGGCGACGAGGGTGACGAGAACAAGAACAGCGACACCCGTGAGGGTCTCGCCGAGAACCAGGAGAAGTAGCCGTGGCTGTTCCGAAGCGGAAGATGTCGCGCAGCAACACGCGCCACCGCCGGTCCAACTGGAAGGCCGTCGTGCCCGCGCTCGTCGCGTGCGACCGCTGCCACGAGCCGAAGCTCGCGCACATCGCGTGCCCGAGCTGCGGCACGTACAACCGTCGCCAGGTCCTCTCGGTCTGATCGGCGGGGTGCACGGATCGATGTCGGACGGCAACTCCTCCCGCAAGTCGGCTCCTGCGAACGGGGGCAAGGGCGGCGGGCCGGCCTCGACCGAATACGACGTCCTGGAAGGGCGCCTCGGGTACGAACTCGAGCGCGCCCTTCTGGTACGCGCCCTCACCCACCGCTCGTACGCGTACGAGAACGGCGGGCTGCCCACCAACGAGCGCCTCGAGTTCCTCGGCGACTCGGTGCTGGGCCTGGTGGTGACCGACACCCTCTACCGCCTCCACCCGGAGGTCGCCGAGGGCACGCTCGCCAAACTCCGCGCCGCGGTGGTCAACTCCCGCGCGCTCGCCGAGGTCGGCCGCGGCCTGGAGCTCGGTACCTTCATCCGCCTCGGCAAGGGTGAGGAGGGCACCGGCGGCCGCGACAAGTCGTCGATCCTCGCCGACACCGTCGAGGCCGTGATCGGCGCCATCTACCTCGACCGCGGCCTGGACGCCGCCACCGAGTTCGTCCACCGGCTGTTCGACCCGCTGATCGAGGAGTCCTCGCAGCTCGGCGCCGGCCTGGACTGGAAGACCAGCCTCCAGGAGCTCACCGCGGCCGTCGGCATCGGCGTGCCGGAGTACGTGGTCGCCGAGTCCGGCCCGGACCACGAGAAGACCTTCGACGCCGCCGCCCGCGTCGCCGGCCAGGACTACGGGCACGGCAGCGGCCGCTCGAAGAAGGAGGCCGAGCAGAAGGCCGCCGAGAGCGCCTGGCGGGCCATCAAGGCCAAGTACGCCGAGAGCACGCCCGACTCCACCGACTGAGGCGGCCCGCATGCCCGAGCTCCCCGAGGTCGAGGTCGTCCGCCGAGGACTGGCCCGCTGGACGGCGGGCCGCACCGTCGCCGAGGTCCAGGTCCTGCACCCGCGCGCGGTCCGCCGGCACACCGCGGGCGGCGAGGACTTCGCCGTCCGGCTCGCGGGCACCACCTTCGGCGAGGCCCACCGCCGCGGCAAGTACCTCTGGGTGCCGCTGGCGGGCACCGGCCACTCGATGGTCGGCCACCTCGGCATGAGCGGGCAGCTGCTCGTCCAGGACCCGGCCGCCCCCGACGAGACCCACCTGCGGGTGCGGTTCCGCTTCACCGACGGCGGCCGCGAACTGCGCTTCGTCGACCAGCGGACCTTCGGCGGCCTCGCCGTCGAGGAGGCCGAGGACGGCGACCTCGAAGCCACCCCCGTCTCGCTCGCCCACATCGCCCGCGACCCGCTCGACGCACGCTTCGACGACGCCGCCTTCGTCGCCGCACTGCGGGCCCGGCGGACGACCGTCAAGCGCGCCCTGCTCGACCAGACGTTGATCAGCGGCGTCGGCAACATCTACGCCGACGAGTCGCTGTGGCGCGCCAGGCTGCACTACGACCGGCCCACCGCCGGCATCACCCGGCCCCGCGCCGCCGAACTCCTCGGCCACGCCCGGGACGTGATGAACGCGGCGCTCGCCGTCGGCGGCACCACCTTCGACAGCCTCTACGTCAACGTGAACGGCGAGAGCGGCTACTTCGCCCGGGACCTCGACGCCTACGGCCGCGAGGGCGCACCCTGCCACCGCTGCGGCACGCCGATCCGCCGCGCCGCCTGGATGAACCGCTCCAGCTACTACTGCCCCCGCTGCCAGCCGGTGCCCCGCCAGCGGTAGGCCCCGGCGGGAGAACGGCCACCACTCAGGGCTCAGTGCTCGGCGAGTTGGGGCTGCTTGGGCTCCACACCGTGCAGGGCACCCTCGTCCTCGCCGAACCAGGCGACACCCACGGCGCTCACCACCGCCAGTACGAAGCCCAGTCCGGCCAGCCAGCCCAGGCCCGCGCGCGAGGTGTCGCCGAGCCACAGCACGCCCACCGCGCCCGGCACCACCGTCTCGCCGACCACCAGCGCGGCGGTCGCCCCGTTCACCGAGCCGACCTGCAGTGCCACCGTGTGCAGGTACATCCCGCCGATGCCGCCGATCAGGATGGTGTACAGCGCCGGGTCGGACACCAGCGCCGTGAGGTCGAACGGGTCGACGCCGTCCAGGATGCGCACGCCGATGCCCAGCGCACCGAACCCGAGGCCGGACAGCAGGCCCGCGACGATCGCCCCGCTGCGGCCCATCCGCCGCACCAGCAGGCTGCCGCCCGCGATCAGCACCGTCGTCGCACCGAGCAGCCACCAGTGCACCGCCCGGTCGACCACGTGGTCGCCCTCCGGTCCGGCGGCCACCGCCAGCATCACCAGCGCGCCGCACAGCACGCCGATCGACACCCACTCCAGCTGCTTCAGCCGCAGCCCCAGCAGCTTGATGCTGAGCAGCGCGGTGATCACCAGGTTGGCGCTGATGACCGTCTGCGACAGGAACAGCGGCAGCAGCCGGGCGGCCAGCGCACCCAGTCCGAAGCCGATGAAGTCCAGCACCGTGCCGAGGATGAACTCCCAGGTCACCGCCGCCTTCGCGGTCGACGCCAGGCTCGGCCCGCCGTGCTCGGTCAGCGTGACCCCGCCCTCGGAGCGGGCGGCCTCCTCGCGCGCCGAGCGGCGGGCGCCGACCGCCTGCAGGACGGAGCCGGTGCCGTAGCAGGCGGAGGCCGCGACGGCGGTGACGAGACCGATGAACACAGGGGCTCCGATCATGGGTGGGGCTGGCAGTGCACCACTATGCCGGGTCGGAGCGGCCCGCCGGTCACACCGGGGGGTATTCCGGCCGGTCGGCGGGGTGGGAATCCGACCGGGGGAGCACGGCGGCGGGATTCCGGTGCGACTGCAGGAGGGGTTCGGGGCCGTCCTGGCGGTAGCGTCGATTACATGGGAACCGTTCTGCGTCGCCCGGTCCTCGTGCTCACCGCGCTGCTGACCGGGATGCTGCTGCTCTTCGCCCCGGCGGCCACCGCGGCCGGGGTGTCCGACGCGGCCGCCGCCCTCAAACAGGGCCAGGTCTACGTCGACCCCTCGATGACCGACCGCTTCTCCGAGGCGCAGGCCGTCGACCTCACCGAGAAGATCGCCGATGCGGACAAGCCGATCTTCGTCGCCGTCGTCCCCGCCAACGACGACTACCCGGCGGCCACCGTCGCCCGGGACCTGCGCACCGAGGTCGGCATCGTCGGCGTGTACGCGATCTGGCGCGGCGACCAGTTCAAGGCGTTCTCCGACCGCCGGGCCCTGCCGCCCGCCTCCGCCGACCGGATCGCCGACGCCGCCTTCCGCGCCCACCCGGGCGACATCAACGCGGCCCTCAACGACTTCGTCGACCAGGCCGCCCCGCAGACCCGCGGCCACGGCGTGGCCTCCGGCGGGGTGAGCGCGGCCGCGATCGCCGTCCCGCTCGCCCTGCTGGCACTGGTCGGCGCCGGGGCGTTCCTGCTCCTCCGCCGGGCGAAGCGGCGCAAGGAGGAGCAGGCCCGCGCCGAGCTGGCGCAGCTGCGCACCGTCGTGGACGAGGACATCACCGCCTTCGGCGAGGAGCTCGACCGGCTGAACTTCACCCCGGGCGCACCCGACGCCGACGACGACCAGCGGGACGACTACGCGCGGGCCCTCGACGCCTACGAGAAGGCCAAGCTGACCATGGACGCGGCCACCGGGCCGCAGGACGTCCGGCCGGTGACCGAGGCGCTGGAGGAGGGCCGGTTCTCGCTGGCGGTGCTCGCGGCGCGGCGGGAGGGGCGACCGCTGCCGGAGCGCCGTCCGCCGTGCTTCTTCGACCCGCGGCACGGCCCGTCCAGCGAGGACGCCGACTGGGCGCCGGCCGGCGGGGCACTGCGCAGTGTCCCGGTCTGCGCGCAGGACGCGGCGCGGCTCAGGGACGGACAGGACCCGGACGTGCGGACGGTGCCGACCGCGTACGGGCGCAAGCCGTACTGGAACGCGGGCCCGGCCTACAGCCCGTGGGCCGGCGGCTACTACGGCTCCGGGCTGCTGCCCGGGCTGGTGGCCGGCACGCTGATGGGCTCGGTGCTCGCCTCGCCCGGCAGCGCCTGGGCGGCCGGCGGTGAGGCCGGCCCCGGCGGCGGGGAGTACTCCGGCGCCGACTTCGACCAGAACGACTTCGGCGGCTTCGGCGGCGGCGGGGACTTCGGCGGCGGAGGCGACTTCGGTGGCGGGGGCGACTTCGGCGGCGGCTTCTGACCCGACCCGCCGGGCCGACCCTGGGGGCTCGCCCGCATTTTCAGGTGCGCCGTTGGGCTGCGGAGAGGAGCAGGGCGGCCCCGGAGGCGAGCAGGGCCGCAGCGGCCACCGCCGTCCAGCCGTGCCGGAAGGCGTCCAGTGCGGCGGCTGCGGAGTGCGGGCTGCCGAGCAGCGGGACGACCACGGCGACGCCGATCACGGCGCCGATCTGGCGGGCCATGGTGGTGACGGCCGATCCGGTGGCGAACCGGTCCGGCGGCAGGGCTGCGGCGGCCGCGCCGACCAGGGTGGGCAGGGCGAGCCCCACGCCGAGGCCGGTGAGCAGCATGCCGGGCAGCAGCCCCTGGGCGTATCCGGGTGCGGTGCCGACGGCGACGGCCCACCAGGCGACGCCCGCGGCGAAGACCAGGGTGCCGGTGCAGGCCACCGCACCCTGGCCGAACCGCCGCAGCAGCGGCCCGGTGGCGAGGGCGACCGGCGGCACCAGCAGCGGGCCGGGGGAGATGGCGAGTCCGGTGCGCAGTGCGGAGTAGCCCCAGACCTGCTGGCACCAGAGCACGGCGGTGAGCAGCATGCCGGAGAAGGCGACGGTGAACAGCAGGGCGGCCGCGTTGGCGGCGGCGAAGACCGGTACCCGCAGCATCGGCAGGTCGACGACGGGTGCCCGGTGGCGGGCGGAGCGGGCGAGGAAGAGGGCGGTGAGCAGGGCTGCGGCGAGCAGGCTGCCGAGGGTGCGGGCGGACGTCCAGCCCCAGGCCTCGGCCCTGACCAGCCCGAGGGCGAGTGCGCCGATCGCCGCGGTGAGCAGGACGGCGCCGGCGAGGTCGGGGAGGGGGCCTGCCCCAGTGGCCCGCGGGCGGGGGAGGACCCGTGCGCCGACGGCGAGGGCGAGTGCGCCGACGGGCAGGTTCACCAGGAAGACCCAGCGCCAGTCGGCCTCGACCAGCAGGCCGCCGAGGACGGGGCCGAGGCCGGCCGCGATGCCGCCGATGGAGGCCCAGCCGCGGACGGCGGCGGGGCGGCGTTCGGGTTCGGTGGCGGCCAGCAGCAGGGCGAGCGAGGTCGGCATGAGGAGGGCCGCCGTGGCGGCCTGCAACAGCCGGGCGCCGACCAGCAGGCCGACGCCGGGGGCGAGGGCGCAGAGTGCGGAGGCGGCGGTGAACCCGGCGAGTCCGGCGAGGAAGCCGGTGCGGTGGCCGATCCGGTCGGCCATGCGCCCGGCGGGCACCAACAGGGCGGCGAAGACGATCGCGTAGCCGTTGAGCACCCAGGAGAGCTCGGCGAGGCCGGCGCCGGCGAAGTGCTCGGTCATGGCGGGGACGGCCACGTTGACGACGAACAGGTCCAGGTTGGAGACGAAGACCGCGGCGGCGACCACCGGCAGCACCAGTGAATTTGATTTTCCAACTTTCTGCATGGCCGGTCACGCTAGACCGTGTGGGTTTGGAAACGCAACCCGCTGTGGCACCCTGGGGCGGGTGACCGCGCACGCACCGCCCCCGCTCCCCGCACTCCCCGGCCGCCCCTGCTCGATCGCCGCCGCGCTCTCCGTCGTCGGCGAGAAGTGGGCCCTGCTCGCCGTCCGCGAGCTCTTCTACGGGAACCACCGCTTCGAGCGGCTGGTGGAGAACACCGGTGCCCCGCGCGACCGGCTCACCGCCCGGCTGCGCGCCCTGGAGGAGGCCGGCGTGGTCGAGCGGCGGCTCTACCAGGAGCGGCCGCCGCGGTACGAGTACCACCTCACCGAGGCCGGCCGGGACCTCGCGCCGCTCACCCAGGCCCTGCTCGCCTGGGGCGACCGCTGGCTGCTGCCCGAACCGCCGGTGACCCTCCGGCACGCCCCGGCCGGCAGCCCCGAGCACTCGCTGGACGCCGCCTGGATCTGCCGCACCTGCGGCGAGCCGGCCGGCCGCCACGACGTGGGCCTGCAGATCAACACGCCCGGGTGGGACCGGCAGGGGCCGACCGGGTGAAACCGCCCGCCCGGTCCGCCGGCACCGCGCCCACCCGCGCCCACCCCGCGTCCGGGCCCGGCGGCAGTCGGTCCGCGGCGGCCCGGTGAACGGCACCGCCGGTGCGCAAAGGTGCCGTGCACGTGCGGTGAAACCCCTTCGCACCCGGCCGTGCGGGGGCGCACTATGGTCGAGCCATGCGCGGTCACGACAGCTACGGCCACCACACGCTGGGGCACGACGGCGTCCGGCCGGTCCGGGTCACCGCCTGGGTCCGCGGCCGGGTGCAGGAGGTCGGCTTCCGGTGGTGGACCAGGGCCCGCGCCCTGGAGATCGGGCTGACCGGGTACGCGAGCAACCTCGGCGACGGGCGCGTACAGGTCGTGGCCGAAGGACTGCACGCCGACTGCGAGGAACTTCTCGGCCTGCTGCGCGGCCCGGACACTCCGGGCCAGGTCAGCGGGGTCACCGAGATATGGACCGCGACCGGGGACGGGTACGACGGATTCGCGATCCGCTAGGTACCCGGCAGTTGCCGGAGGAGTGGAGAGACCCTCCGGCAACTGCCGGTGTCATCCGGTTGCCATCCGGGCAGACTCGTGGTTGACTCCGCACCAGCAGTGATCCACCGGATCCGGTGGCCCGCCCCGCCCCGTGGTGTGACCGTCCCGCCATGCAGGTGAGAGGGGTGCGGTAGCGTGCGGTGATCGTGTTGACCCGTACCGTCTTTGGTGAGACGCTGGAAGCCCGCGCACCAGTCCGCGTTTACCCGGCAGGGTCGAGCCGTCGTGTGCCCAGCTCACTGCGGCCGCCCTGGAGTGCCCAGCCAGCACCTCGGGTCGACGAGGAGTGCGCACCCCTTCCCCCTAGACCAGTACCGCAAAACGGTTCGGTCACTCAGCGTGGAGGACCATACATCATGGCAAAGGCGCTTCTCGGGTACGTCGGCGGCCCCGACCCGCGAATGCTCTCCGAGATGCGACGGCTGCAGCAGCGTGTTCAGGACCTGGAGGCCGAACTTCTCCGGCTCCAGACGGAGAACGACGCTCTCGCCGCTGTCGCTGACGAGCACTCGCTGCTCACCAGCATCGACATGGATCACCGGGAGCCTGCGCTCACCTGATCCTCCCCGGTCGGATCGATCGACGCCGTCGGTGCGCTGAGCTTCCCGAAAGGGATCGCAGCCTGCAAGGGACGTCCGGTGTGGCGTCCCTTCGTCGTATCCGGTGCCCTCCCCGCGCGAATGCTGCCCATGCCGCAACGCGGTCAAACCGCCTCCTGACGTCCCGGCCCGCACCGGGCCGGATAAAGTCGCCAGCACAGCGCCGAACGCTGGCGAGGAGGTCGGACGGGTGCACCTGAAGAGTCTGACGCTGCGCGGGTTCAAGTCCTTCGCGTCGGCCACCACGCTGCGCTTCGAACCGGGCATCACCTGCGTGGTCGGACCGAACGGCTCCGGCAAGTCGAACGTCGTCGACGCCCTCTCCTGGGTGATGGGCGAGCAGGGTGCCAAGTCGCTGCGCGGCGGCAAGATGGAGGACGTCATCTTCGCCGGCGCGGGCGGCCGCGCCCCGCTCGGCCGCGCCGAGGTCAGCCTCACCATCGACAACACCGACGGCGCCCTGCCCATCGACTACTCGGAAGTCACCATCACGCGGACGATGTTCCGCAACGGCGGCAGCGAGTACGCGCTCAACGGCACCGTCTGCCGGCTCCTCGACATCCAGGAGCTGCTCTCCGATTCCGGCATCGGCCGCGAGATGCACGTCATCGTCGGCCAGGGCCGCCTGGACTCCGTCCTCCAGGCCGACCCGATGGGCCGCCGCGCCTTCATCGAGGAGGCCGCCGGCGTCCTCAAGCACCGCAAGCGCAAGGAGAAGGCGCTGCGGAAACTGGACGCGATGCAGGGCAACCTCAACCGCGTCCAGGACCTCGTCGGCGAACTCCGCCGCCGGCTCGGCCCGCTCGGCCGGCAGGCCAGGATCGCCCGCCGCGCCGCCGGCATCCAGGCCGAACTCCGCGACGCCCGGCTCCGCCTGCTCGCCGACGACCTGCTCGCCCTGCGCCGCGCCGTCGAGGCCGAGATCGCCGACGAGCTCGCCCTCAAGCTGCGCCGCACCACCGTCGAACAGCAGCTCGCCGCCGCCCTCCAGCGGGAGGCCGTCCTGGAGGCGCAGGTCGAGCAGCTCGGGCCGCGCCTGGAGGCCGTCCGGCAGACCTGGTACCGGCTCTCCGCCCTCGCCGAGCGCACCCGCGGCACCATCGGGCTCGCCGAAGCGCGCGTCCGGCACGCCCACTCCGGCGCCGGGGCCGAGGAACGGCGCGGACGCGACCCGGAGGAGCTCGCCGCCGAGGCCGCCCGCATCCGGGAGGAGGAGGCCGCCCTCGCCGAGGCCCTGGAAGAGGCGCAGTGCGCGCTCGCCGAGGCCGTCGAGACCCGCGGCGAACTCGAAAGGTCGCTCGCCGCCGAGGAAGCCGCGCTCAAGAGCGCCGCCCGCGCCATCGCCGACCGCCGCGAGGGCCTCGCCCGGCTCCAGGGGCAGGCCGCCGCCGCCCGCTCCCGGGCCGCCGCCGCCCGCGCCGAGATCGGCCGGCTCGCCGAGGCCGCCGCCGACGCCCGGCAGCGGGCCGAGGCCGCCCAGCAGGAGTACCAGCGGCTCAAGGACGAGACCGACGGCCTGCAAGCCGCCGACGACGAGCAGGAACACGCCCTCGACCGGGCCCGCGCCGACCTCGCGGACGCCGAGCGCGTCCTCGCCGCCGCCCGGGACATCGCCGCGGCCGCCGAACGCGAACGCGCCGGCCTCACCGCCCGCCACGAGGCGCTCTCGCTCGGCCTGCGCCGCAAGGACGGCAGCGGCACCCTGCTCACCGCCGCCGACCGGCCCGACGGGGTCCTCGGCGCCGCCGCCGAACTCCTCACCGTCCGCCCGGGCCACGAGACCGCGATCGCCGCCGCCCTCGGCCCGGCCGCCGGAGCCGTCGCCGTCGACGGCCCGGACACCGCCGCCGAGGCCCTGCAACTGCTCCGCAAGCAGGACGCCGGCCGCGCCGCCCTCCTCCTCGCCGGCGCCCCGGCCACCACCGGCGGCGAACGCCACCGGCTCCCCGACGGCCACCACTGGGCGGCCGACCTCGTCGAAGCCCCCGCCGGACTGCGGCCCGCCGTCGACGGCCTGCTCGCCGGCACCGCCGTCGTCCCCGACCTCGCCGCCGCCCGCCGGCTCCTCGACCGGCACCCCGGGCTCACCGCCGTCACCGCCGACGGCGACCTGCTCAGCGGCAGGTGGGCCCAGGGCGGCGCGGCCGGCGCACCCAGCCTGCTGGAGACCCGGGCCCAGGTCGCCGAGGCCGCCCGGCGCATCGACGAACTCGACGCCCACTGCGAAGAGCTGGCCGAAAAGCTGGCCGCCGCCTCCGAACTCCGCCGGGAACTCGCCCAGAACCAGGAGCAGTTGGCCGCCGCCCGGCGCAGCGCCGAGAAGGAGCGCGCCCAACTCGCCGGCGCACTCGGCCGGTCCGCCGGACAGGCCAGGGCCGCCGTCGACGAGGCCGAACGCCTCACCGCCGCCGCCGACCGCGCCGAACAGGGCCTCGCCGAGGCCGAACTCGCCGCCGAGGAACTCGCCGCCCGGCTCGAGGCCGCCGAGGAGATCGACGCCGCCGCCGAGGACGAGCCCAACACCGCCGAACGCGACCGCCTCGCCGCCGCCGGCACCGCCGCCCGGGCCGCCGAGACGGAGGCCAGACTCGCCGTCCGCACCCACGAGGAGCGCGTCCGTTCGCTGACCGGCCGCGCCGACCAGCTCGACCGGACCGCCGCCGCCGAACGCGAGGCCCGCGCCCGCGCCGCCCGCCGCCGCGAACGCGCCCGCCACGAGGCAGAGGTGGCCACCGCCGTCGCCGAGGGCGCCCGGTACCTCCTCGCCGCCGTCGACACCTCGCTCACCGCCGCGGACACCGAACGCACCGCCGTCGAGCAGGACCGCACCGGCCGCGAGGCCGAGCTCCGCACCGCCCGCGAACACGGCCGCGAACTCAAGGCCGAACTCGACAAGCTGGTCGACGCCGGCCACCGCGACGAGGTGCTGCGCGCCGAGAAGCGGCTGCGCATCGAACAGTTGGAGGCCCGCGTACTGGAGGAGTTCGGCATCGGCGGCCAGGAGCTGCTCGACGGCTACGGCCCCGACCAGCCCGTCCCGCCGCCGCTGCCCGAGGAGGGCCAGGAGCCCGGCGAACCCCGCCCGTACGACCGGGCCGAGCAGGAGAAGCGGCTCAAGGCCGCCGAGCGCGCCTATCAGCAGCTCGGCAAGGTCAACCCGCTGGCACTGGAGGAGTTCGCCGCACTGGAGGAGCGGCACCGCTTCCTCGGCGAGCAGCTCGACGACCTCAAGAAGAGCCGGCGCGACCTCATGGACATCGTCCGCGACGTCGACGCCAGGGTCGAGCAGCTCTTCAGCGCAGCCTTCGCGGACACCGCCGCCCAGTTCGAAGGCGTCTTCTCCCGGCTCTTCCCCGGCGGCGAGGGGCGCCTGGTGCTCACCGACCCCGAGTCCATGCTGACCACCGGCGTCGAGGTCGAGGCCCGCCCGCCCGGCAAGAAGGTCAAGCGGCTCTCGCTGCTCTCCGGCGGCGAGCGCTCGCTCACCGCCGTCGCCCTGCTGGTCTCCATCTTCAAGGCCCGGCCGAGCCCCTTCTACGTGATGGACGAGGTCGAGGCGGCCCTCGACGAGACCAACCTGCGCCGGCTGATCGCGATCATGGAGGAGCTCCGGGAGAGCTCCCAGCTGATCGTCATCACCCACCAGAAGCTCACCATGGAGTCCGCCGACGCCCTCTACGGCGTCACCATGAAGGGCGACGGCATCTCCCAGGTGATCAGCCAGCGGCTGCGCGAGGAGCACAAGGAGAAGCGCACCCCCGCCCCGGCCGGGTGACCCGCCGCCCCGCCCGGCGGGCACGCACGGTGCGCGAGCCACGCCGTCCTGCTACTCCCGGCCGCGCGGGGGCGTCGCCGATACTGGGGGGGTTATGGAATACGTGATCCTTGCCGTAATCATCGCCGTGGTCGCCGTCGGCGCGATCGCGGGTCTCGTCGTCACCGGCAGACGACGCAAGCCGCTGCCTCCCAAGCCCGAGGCACCCGTCATCACGCCGCCCCGCGAGCCGCAGGTCGGCGAGGAGGCCGCCCCGCCCACCGAGGCGCCCGTCCAGACCATCGAGGAGGTGCCGCTCCCCGAAGCAGAGGAGCAGGCCCCGGCGGAGGCCGCGGCCCCGCCGGCGGTCGAGGTGCCCGAACCCACCGCCGGCCGGCTCGTCCGGCTGCGCTCCCGGCTCTCCCGTTCGCAGAACTCGATCGGCAAGGGCCTGCTCACCCTCCTCTCCCGGGACCGCCTCGACGAGGACACCTGGGAGGAGATCGAGGAGACCCTGCTCGTCGCGGACGTCGGCGTCGCCGCCACCCAGGAGCTCGTCGACAGCCTCCGCACCCGGGTGAAGGTGCTCGGCACCCGCACCCCCGACGAGCTCCGCGGCCTGCTGCACGAGGAACTCGTGAAGCTGATCGGCCCGGACGCCGACCGCACCGTCCGCTCCACCAAGCACGAGGAGGGCCCCGCGGTCGTCCTGGTGGTCGGCGTCAACGGCGTCGGCAAGACCACCACCACCGGCAAGCTCGCCCGCGTGCTCGTCGCCGACGGCCGCCGGGTGGTGCTCGGCGCCGCCGACACCTTCCGTGCCGCCGCCGCCGACCAGCTGCAGACCTGGGGCGAGCGGGTCGGCGCGTACACCGTCCGCGGCCCCGAGGGCGGCGACCCGGCCTCGGTCGCGTTCGACGCCGTCAAGGAGGGCATCGCCGAGGGCGTCGACACCGTCCTCGTCGACACCGCCGGCCGGCTGCACACCAAGACCGGCCTGATGGACGAGCTCGGCAAGGTCAAGCGGGTCGTCGAGAAGCACGGCCCGGTCGACGAGGTGCTGCTCGTCCTCGACGCCACCACCGGCCAGAACGGCCTCGTCCAGGCCCGTGTCTTCGCCGAGGTCGTCGACATCACCGGCATCGTGCTGACCAAGCTGGACGGCACCGCCAAGGGCGGCATCGTCGTCTCCGTCCAGCGCGAACTCGGCGTGCCGGTCAAGCTGATCGGCCTCGGCGAGGGCGCGGACGACCTCGCACCCTTCGAGCCGGCCGCCTTCGTGGACGCCCTCATCGGCGACTGAACGGCACCACCGGCCGATCCGGCAGCACGGCGGCGGGGGGGCCGCCCCCCCCCCCGCGGGGGGGGCCCCCCCCCCGGGGCCCGCCCCGGGGGGGCGCGCCCCCGGGCCGGACCGCCGCCCCGCGGCGGGGCGG